>JABHTA010000124.1 GCA_018669945.1 Flavobacteriales bacterium | reverse complement strand
TTTATTTTTTTTAAAGATTAATTTTAGCTTAAATATATTTTGGCTTCCTTTAATTGTTGTTCTTCAGTTACTATTCAATATCGTATACTCTTCTATTGCAGCGTTTGTTGGTGTCTTTTTTAAAGACTTAAAGAATATTATAACATTTAGTGTTCGCCTGTTATTGTATTTATCTCCTGTACTCTACGATGTTGCCAGTATTCCCGAGAAATTATATAAGCCATATATGATTTTGAATCCATTTGCTGGATTATTTACATCGTATAAGAATGTATTAGTTCATGGAGAATCACCGAGCATATATTTGTTGTCTTTAGTAATTTATGTTTTAATCGGTTTTTTTGTCATGTTTTGGGCCAATGGTAAAGGCAATTTATACGTAAAATATTTGTGATGGATTTAATAAAAGCAACCAATTTGGGCATTAGGTTCAAAATGAAACGGAAAAAACCGCAAGTAACTCTTAGCGACACAAAAAAAACTGATAGACGAGTTAATGCAAGTGAATTTTGGGCATTGAAAAATGTTAATTTCACTGTTGAAAAGGGAGATATTCTTGGAGTTATAGGGAGTAACGGCTCAGGAAAAAGTACACTTCTACGTTTAATTTCAGAAGTGTATTCGCCAGATGAAGGCACAATTGAGATAAATGGATCAGTGTCGGCATTATTGTCTCTTGGGGCAGGGTTTAAATCTGAATTAAGCGGTTTAGAAAATATTTACCTTAATGGAATTATGTTAGGATTTTCTAAGACTGAAATAGATAAACATTTAGAACAAATTATTGAATTTTCTGAAATTGGAGAATTCATTAATGAGCCGGTTAAAGTGTATTCTTCTGGGATGAGGTCGCGACTAGGATTTTCAATTTCTGCCTTTTTAGAAAGAGATGTGATGCTGATTGATGAAATTTTAGGAGTTGGTGATTTTAAGTTTAAGAAAAAAAGTCAGGAAAAAATGGAAGAAATGATTCGAGATGGAAGAACTGTTATCATTGTGAGTCATAGTATGGATTCGATTAAAAAGTATTCCAATAAGGCGATTTGGATTGAAAAGGGAGAAATGAAAGCCTCAGGAAAAGCTGTCGACATCGTAGAGTTATATTTAAAATCATAGTTGTTGGGCAAAAGATGGGTAATAGGAGTTTTGGTATTACTTATGTTTTCATGTGCTGGCGATAAGGTGCCGCAACCAGCTTGCTTTTCTCATAATTTAGCATTGAATGAGAAAATCAAATTAAATTTAAATTCGCGTGACTTATTTAGTCAAGTATTCTATGAAGAAGAAGGTAGTGAGCAATTAACAACAAGAAACAAAAAACAATAATTAATGATAATATTCCATTTTCAAGATATTGGCAGTTAAAAGATAAAAAAGCATTTGTGCTACACCCGATGGTTTTAGGACGATATATATATAATAATGCTGAGAAATTAGCAAGCGATACTGTATTTAAAGAGAAACTCAAACAAGTAGGTTATCAATTATCGAACGGTAATGGCATGGCTTATTATTACCCAGAGCATTATCCATTAAATAGAATGTTAGGCCCAGACATTGCCTATAGCGCTATTAGCCAAAGTGAAATATTATCAGGATTCATGAAGATTAATGAATATAGTTCGTTGTATAAAGACGAACTAAAATCCTCGTTTGATGCCTTGGTGTTTGATTATTACAAAGGAGGGGTGAATTTAGCTGATAAAGCGCTACTTGAAATTCCATTAATTCGAAGCGCACCAGAAATTATCCTCAATGGATGGTTATATGCTTTATTGCACCTTAATGATTATGTAAGGATTTACAAAGATACAATGGCAACTAGAGTTTTACATTCTAACTTGGAGTTCATGGCTCAGAACATTGATGTCTGGTACGATCAAGAAAATAATATCAGTTTGTATTCCGATATGTCTCCGTACAGAGGTAAAATCGAGTTTACTGATGCACAACTTAAGTCCGATTACGATTTATCTATCAGGTATGTTTCAAAAGTGAAGGATTTTAAGGACCAGTTGATTGAACTTAATGAAGATACTTTAAAATACGGTGCTCACGATAATCATATAACTTTCAAAAAAGACAATACTGTGGGGCTTTATTTTAATTATGGAAGCTTTTTTGAAACTGTAATTGAATCTGATAGTGAGTTTCAACTTTCTTTTTATAATGGAAGTTACGACCCACTCCGTTCATCTCCAAATTCGAAAGGTGATCATATTAAACTCAATTCGAAAGGTAATTTAGCAACGGGAAAATATTATGTAAATATATCAGAAACCAAAACGAATATGTTTGCAGGATACCCAACTAATTTTAGTAAAAAAGGAAATAAAAATCACTATCACGTAATTCATATTGTTGGTATTCTTTATTTAGTCAACAATGTTGAAAATCTAGATTCTAAAATTAAAGAAACACTAATTTTAGCTGCGAAAAAATGGTATTTAAATACTTTAAATTACGAACGCTACAATATTGATAAATTCAGTTCACCACAGTCAATACTAGATGAAATCAATATAGGAAAAACCATTATTGATACAGGTAGCATAAGTAGCTTGTTTGAAATGTCAAATATCGAAGAAAAATGGTAAATATTTGAAATGTAAAATTTGCCATATAACAACGGTACATCCTCAAGAGGACGTACGCATTTTTCATAAAGAGTGCATGTCTCTTGGTAAAAGATATGAGGTAGTGTTGTTGGTTATAAACGGTGTTAATAAAAGCTACAATAATTTTAATGTAATTGGCCACCAAGTAGATTACCAATCAAGGTTAATGCGCTTTATTAAAGCGCCAAATGCGGCTTATAAAAGGGCCCTGGAAATTAATGCCGATGTTTACCATTTTCATGATCCTGAGTTTTTGCCGTATGCGTTAAGGTTAATAAGAAAGGGAAAGAAAGTTATATATGATGTTCATGAAAATGTCTCTGAACAGATTTTAACTAAGTATTGGATACCTCGATTATTTAGAAATGCTATTTCGTTTCTTTTTAAACGCTATGAAATATATGTTGCAACTCGTTTAAGTTTTATCTGTGCAGCAACAGATGCAATAAGTGATAAATTTAAGAATGTAAATAATAACACAGTAACGATTTCTAACTATCCTTTGGATTCAGAAATTGAGCTTCAAATTTCAGAAACTAAAAAAGAAAATAAGGTTTGTTATATTGGTGGCCTATCTTTAATTCGAGGAGTTGAAGAAATTGTAACTGCAATGAGTTATATCGAAGACGTAAAGCTAATTCTCGCAGGTAAATTTTCTCCAGACAGTCTTCACGCAAGAACCGAATTATTAACTGGCTGGGAGAAGGTTAAATATACCGGGGAGGTCTCAAGAAAAGAGACTATTGAGATTAAAAGGAAATGTTTAGCAGGTATTGTTACCTTTTTGCCAGTTGCTAATCACATTTGCGCACAGCCTAATAAAATTTTCGAATACATGGCGTCAGGCTTACCTATTATCGCTTCAAATTTTCCGTTATGGAAAGAAATTATCGAAGATGACAACTGTGGAATATGTGTAGATCCTGCAAGTCCAGAGGAAATTGCGAAGGCAGTTCTTTTTTTGAAAGAGAACCCTGTAGAGGCTAGAGATATGGGGGTTAATGGTTTGAAATTGGTTCAAGAAAAGTATAATTGGAGACAAGAAGAAAACAAATTGTTTGCTGTATATGAATCGTTGTTAGGTGCTTAGTTTTTCAATTGTAATACCGTGTAGAAACGAAGAAAAGTACATCAAAAAATGTATTAATTCTATTTTAATTCAGAACTATCCAAAGGACAAAATTGAAATTCTTGTCTGTGATGGACTTAGTTCTGATGACACAGTTGAAATAATTGAAAACTTAGGAACCAAACATCCAAATGTAAACCTGTTTCATAACAAAGAGCAAACAACACCGTTTGCTTTAAATTTAGGTATTGAAAAATCGAATAATGAAGTTGTTATTATTCTCGGAGCACATTCCGAGTTAGACGTGAATTATATGTTGAATTGTGATTTAGAGTTTCAAAATAATCATAATGCCTCCTGCATAGGTGGTGTGCTCGAGAATGTTTATGAAAATAAACAATCTGAAATTATTGGTAAAGCGATGTCTTCTCCATTTGGTGTAGGGAACGCTCATTTTAGAACTGGCGAAAAAAGTGGCTTTGTAGATACAGTTGCATTTGGTGCATATAAAAGAGAAGTGTTTGATGAAGTAGGATTATTTGATGTTGAATTAGCGAGAAACCAAGATGATGAATTTAATTATCGAATAACAGTTAAAGGACACAAAATATACCTTTCTAACATGTTGAAAGTTAAATATTACGTTAGAAGTTCATTTAAAAATTTAATAATACAATACTACCAATATGGTTACTGGAAAGTGTTTGTAAATAAGAAGCATAGGGTCATAACTTCAATTCGACAACTTGTTCCATTTGTTTTTGTGCTGTTTTTATTTTCTCTACCGGTATGGTTAGTGATAAATGTTCAACTGGTTTACTTTGTTGTATTAGCGTTATATTTTACAATTGCTACGGTTTATGCGATAAGAAAATCATCAAAAAGTCATGAAATACCAAAAGTAGTTACAATATTTTTTCTGCTGCACACTAGTTACGGTATGGGTTATGTAGAGGGAATCATTAATTTTTTTATACTTTTTCGTAAACCTAGGTTATCGAGTAAAAAAAATAGCAGGTGATGTTGAAATATTTAAACTATTCAACCATTTCACTATCATTACTCTCTGCCACAATTCTAATTGTTTACATTGTTTTAGGCTGGGCTTGTTTCCACGGAATTGATATCACAGACGAAAGTTTTTATGTGGTAGGTTATCAGCAAAGTGCTAGAAGTGCCGTATTTCTTTCTTTTTATTTTGAGGTCTACAAAGCCCTATTTGGTTGGTTAGAATTAAATCTTGCTGGAATGAGATTAATCCGGCTTCTTTTTACTGCGTTGAGTTCTTTGTTTCTTGCTTTTTCATTCATAAAAGTGAGATCGTCTCCAACTGGTGCGATATTAAATAGTGAACGTTGGTTCATCTTATTGCTTGTTTTGGTGGGAGGAGCAGTGACCTATTCATGGGGCCCAACTGCAATATCTTACAACTCATTCACCATGATATTTTTGAATATATTGGTTGGGATTACCTTGTTAAAAACAAATAAAACCGGTATCATGGGCCAACTGATACTTGATGTTTTATTTGGGGTGTTTATCATGTTGTTGTTGTTTGTTAAGTTTTCTAGTGCTTTCCTTTTTATGGCCAGCTACTTGGTCTATTTAGGATGTAATAAGAAACTTTGGCCAGTAACACGCCATCATAACCGGACAGTTCTCACAATTCTGCTTGGATGTGTATTGGTTATTTTTATTGTTTTTAATACATACGTGGACTTTGCAGACCAAATCGCAAGGCTGTATGAGTCAATGGAGAATAAGTCTGGGGTTAGTTGGAGCTCGTCAACTCTGTTAGGGGCATATCTAAAAAACTTAGGAAATCTTCTCAATGCTATTTGGATGCCGTGTCTTTTGATAAGCTTAATGTATGTGATAAGTTTTATTTGGCGCGAAGCTGCAAAAATATCATTTGCAGTATCGCTTGCTGTGATCCCGATTTATATTTATCTCATGGAGTGGTGGATTGGCGGGACACCAAACAAATATCAACATTTTGAATTTTATGCAGTTGTACTTGTTTTTTGTGTGTGCTGGTCTAATTTTTTTCTTGTGAAAAGAAAAAATATAATACTAACATTTTTTCTTTTCTCAATGCCATTTGTGGGAGCACTTGGGAGCACCAATGGTCTGTCGGCACAGTTTATGTTTTTTATGCCATTTTTTATGCTGTTGATCGCCAATTCTGTAGTAGAATTTAGACTGAAATCGACTAAAATTGTTCTTTTGGTAATAATAGTTTTATTAGGAAGTAGTCAAGCTATTGTTGGAACAACATTGTACCCGTATAGAGACAAAGAAACACTTTTTGATAAAAAAAATAAAATAGAAAATGGTGGCGGTTTTTCAGGTCAATATATCGGAGGAAATATGATCTCGCTATATGAAAACCTTAAAGAATTTGAAGATGTCGATCTTCAATATTTATTTACATATAGACACCAAACAGGGCTATCGCTATTGCTAAATAAGAACTTTTTTTCGCCAGATTGGTTCAATGAAAATTTTTATTACAGAATTTGTTCTATCATTGAAAAAAGAACCGAATTACATGGAAAGCAAATTCTTTTTATTTTGCAAAAGGAAGTACCATATCAAAATGAAGTAAACACTTGTTTGAATAAAGTCGGAATAAAATTCCCCTCTGATTATGAGGTGGTTAAGGAGGTGGAGTACTTTCATTATAGTTTGCACGAAAATATAACCTTACAGGTATATCTTCCTAAAACATATATTGAAGAACATAATTGGAAAAAAGCTGTATTAGAAAATGATTTTATGGAGAAATAGGAGTGTTCTAAAATTAAAATAACTTTGAAAAAAAACATGAAAATATTAACTGTAGTAGGGGCCAGGCCACAATTTGTTAAGGCAGCAGCATTGAGTAGGGCGCTTGCTAAATATCCAGAAATTGAAGAGATAATAGTGCATACTGGCCAACATTTTGATGAAAATATGAGTGACGTATTTTTCGAAGAAATGCAAATACCAAAACCGAAATATAACCTTGATGTGAATAGTGTCGGTCATGGTGCGATGACCGGTAGAATGTTGGAAGGTATCGAAAAATTAATTATTGATGAAAAAATTGATTTGGTATTGGTTTATGGAGATACTAATTCCACTATTGCGGGGGCATTGGCAGCTAAAAAATTACATGTTAAGATAGCACATGTTGAGGCAGGCTTACGAAGTTTTAATATGGAAATGCCAGAAGAAATTAATCGAATCTTAACAGATAGAATTTCTGATGTGTTGTATTGTCCAACAGACACTGCAGTTAATAATTTGCAGAATGAAGGCTATAATAATTTCGATTGTAAAATCGAGAAATGCGGTGACGTAATGCAAGACGCTGCATATTTTTATGCAAAATCGTCCGAAACGAGATCTACCGTAATAGAACGGTTAGAGCATGAGAGTTTTATCTTGTGCACAATGCATAGAGCAGAAAACACAGATGATATCAATCGCTTAACAGCTATAGTAAATGCATTGAACCAAATTCATACTGTTACACCAGTTGTTTTGCCTATTCATCCGAGGACAAAAAAAATCATTCAAAAGAGTAATCTAAATCTCAAGGTTACGATCATCGATCCAGTTGGGTATTTTGATATGATTGAACTGCTAAAGCATTGCAAACTAGTAATGACGGATAGCGGTGGATTGCAGAAAGAAGCTTTTTTCTTTAAAAAGAATTGCGTTACTATGCGCGACCAAACAGAGTGGGTAGAATTAATTGAAAATAATGTGAATGTTTTGGTTGGTGCTGAGAGGGATAAAATCATTAATGGATATTCGCATATGTTGAAAGCTCAAAGTAATTTTGAAATAGATTTATATGGAAAAGGTCATGCCGCAGAAAAAATTGCCCTATCCATTAGTAAAATGAGTTAATGCTGCAACAAGCAAAACACGCACAAATACAGTTCTACCTATTTGGGGCTTTGGTTTTTGCGCTTCCAGTTTATTATCCTTCTTCATCATTAATTTTAATATTACTTACACTTAATTTTTTAGCTAGTGGAAATTGGGCCGAAAAATGGGCAAGATTAGTCGCTAGTAAACTAAGTTGGGTTTTTCTATTCTATTATTTTGTTTTAATGCTAGGCTTGGCTATTACAGATAACAAATCAGTTGGATATTTTGACATGGAAACTAAACTTCCCTTGTTGGTTGCTCCCTTGGTGATGTTAAAGACCCGGTTTACCGTTATTCAAATGAGAACCCTCGGAAAATTATTTATAGCGGGCAGCTTAGTCTCTATGCTATTGTTTTTAATACTATCAGTCTATAATTTTCTTCTTTCGGGTGATTATAATACATTTTTTTATGCAAAACTTTCACATTGGATTCACCCAGGATATTATTCTATTTACCTCAATTTTGTATTGGCCATTTTGGTGAGGTATTTAACACTGAATTGGGTAGAAATATCAACACAGAAAAAGCTAATTATAGGCGCATTAATAGTTTTTGTTGCGGTTTTTGTTTTTATGTTGCTAGCTAAGGTAGGTGTGTTAATCCTATTTGGAATCATGTTTTGGGGGTTGGCTTACCTAACTATAAAACATAAAAGATGGAAAGTTTCTGTTGTTTTTTTAATCTTAATATTTGGTTTGAATACAATGATTCTTCTGGTTAACGATTTACCCAAGAGAAGACTTGAAGCATTCTATACAGAATTAATACAATCCGATAATAGTAGTATAGCTAATTCATCTAATCGATCTGTTTTGTGGCAAGCTTCTCTTGGCGTTATCGAGAAAAATTGGTTGACTGGTGTTGGAGCAGGCGATGGCATTGATGAACTCGTGAAGGAATATGATAGGCGAGGTATGGAAAAAGCAGCTCGTAAGAGGCTAAATTCACACAATCAACTAATTCAATCTCTATTAGATAGTGGCATATTTGGTGGAATAGCAACATTACTGTTATTTCTTATTCCGGCTTGGCAGAGTGTGAAAATTAAAAATACGCTTAATTTAATGTTTCTGTTTTCCTTTGGAACATTTTGCATTATCGAGTCAGCTTTTGAAACTCAAGCGGGAATCGTTTTTTTTACCTGCATTAGCCTTCTTTTTTATGAGCATCCGATTAAAATAAAAGATGCATTAAAAGAAAATAAAGATAATTTTACAACATGATTCCCTTTTCACCGCCTCGTGTTGACCAAAAAATAATTGATGAAGTAGTTGATACACTTCAGTCTGGATGGTGGACTACTGGACCAAAAACAAAACGATTCGAAAAGGAGTTAACCAAATATTGTGGAAATAGAACTACCGTTGCAGTAAGTTCAGCTACAGCAGGGCTAGAACTAATGCTACGCTGGTTCGGGGTTAAAGAAGGAGATGAGGTTATTATACCTGCCTACACCTATTCTGCAACAGCGAATGTAGTCTGTCATTTGGGGGCAATTCCTGTGATGGTAGATACGCAGCATGATTTTAATATTTCTCCCAACGAAATTGCAAAACATATTACAATTAAAACAAAGGTTATTATGCCTGTGGATATTGCTGGATTTCCTTGTGATTACAATGAAATAAAGCAAATAATAGAAGAGCAAAAAGATAAGTTTGTACCAAACGGCCCAGAACAACTAAAACTAGGAAAAATATTATTGTTGGCTGATGCCGCCCACTCTGTTGGTGCTAGGTATAAAGGTTCAATGTCTGGTGCGATTGCAGATGTGTCCGTATTCTCTTTTCATGCTGTAAAGAACCTTGCTACAGCAGAAGGAGGGGCCATTGCGATAAATTTGCCAGAACAATTCAATAGAAAAGAAATCTACAGTTACCTGTGTATGCTATCTCTTCACGGTCAGAGTAAAGATGCGCTCGCTAAAACCGAAAAAGGAGGCTGGCGTTATGATATTATCGAACCAGGATATAAATGCAACATGACCGACATTCAAGCATCTATTGGCTTGGTAGAGCTTCAGCGATATGAAGAAGAGACATTAAAAAGGCGAAAAGAAATATTTGACAGGTATTCGGTGGCATTGTCTAAGTATGAATGGGCAGATATTCCTGTTGCAGAAACTGAAGAAAAACAATCATCTTATCATATTTATTTGTTACGTCTAAATAATTTTGTTGAATTGCAACGAGATCAGGTGATTAAAGAAATATTTGATAAAGATGTTTCAGTTAATGTTCATTTTCAGCCATTACCTCTTTTAACAGCTTATAAAAGCAGGGAATATAAAATGGAAGATTATCCTAAATCATTTGATAATTATCAACGCGAGATTACTTTACCATTGTATTATTCTTTAACAAATGAACAAGTAGATCAGGTTATTAAAGTCGTTGTTGCCAGTGTTGAAAACGTATTAAATTCATAAACTTGTTGAAGAGACTTTTTGATATTATATTTTCTCTTATTGTATTACTCACTTTATTACCCATATTTATTGTTGTCGCTGTTCTCATTATAGTTGATTCCAAAGGTGGTATTTTCTTCAAACAAATTCGTGTCGGGAAAAATAATGTCGATTTTTCCCTTTTTAAATTTCGTACAATGACAGTAGGATCAGACAAAAAAGGTCAAATTACCATTGGGAATAAGGATAGTAGAATTACAAAAGTAGGGTCGATACTAAGAAAGTATAAGTTAGATGAATTTCCACAGTTGATTAATATACTAAATGGAGAGATGAGTATTGTTGGTCCCCGTCCAGAAGTGCGAAAATATGTTGAACTTTACACAAAAGAACAACTCAATGTATTGTCGGTTAAACCAGGATTAACGGATTATGCTTCTTTGGAATATATTAACGAGAGCGAAATATTAGGTAATTCTGAAGACCCAAATCAAACTTATATTAATGAAATAATGCCCCTTAAATTAAAACTTAATCTGAAATATATTTCGAAGATTAGTTTTATTACAGATCTCAGTCTCATTTTCAAAACCATTATCCGAATTCTAGCGAAATAATTGTCTATAATTTTTCTAATTCTTTTAATGTTTTTTTTGCTCTAGATTGTATTGCTGCACTGCCATAAGGCAATAGCTCGGATATTACTATTTTTAGCTCACTTTTGAGATCCGGTTTCTTTTTAGATATGTTTAAAAGTATAGTCATTGAGAACACCCTAGTGGCAATTGGTTCACTTTCAGATTGCAAATATTTAAAGCATTTAACTACTAGTAAGCCCATCAGAGCTTCAGGCACATCAATGTTTCCAAGAATTCGCAAGGTGTTTCGTTTAACCGCATCATGAGCGTTAGGATTCAGCATGTCGATCATTTTATCTAGATATGGGTAAACTAAATTATAGTCTGCAACAGCACAATGTGCCAAAGCCCAAGATGCTCTTTGAGTAACTATATGGGGACCATCAAAATAGATCTGGATTAATTCAGCAAATCTTTCTTTGTCGTTGCCAACATAATTGGCAATTTTGAGTACTTGTTTTTTTGAGTGCTCTTCTAATATTGTAGCTCTTATATTCATGCAACGAAATAACAAAAATAGAATCTATTATATCTACTCTGGACTAGTGTTTTGTTTGGTTTTTATGTTCACATTATTGGGGTGTAAAAAGCCAACCCAGTTTTCAGATTTCGAAACCATTCAAATTCAGGATGACATCACTTTAAGAAAGGTATTGTTTGTTTCAGAAGATATCGGTTTTGCAGCAGGAGGCAAGCGGTTTGAGCATGGATACCTATACAAGACAAATAATGGCGGTGACACTTGGGAATTAAAACACGAAGTAGTTGATTATAATCTTTATGAAGTCTTTTTTATTGATAGTTTAAATGGGGTTTTATTAGGGGAATCAATGCGGTATTATTATACCGAAGATGGAGGAGATACTTGGATTCGTAAATACATGTGGCCTAAAATACCTCATTTCCAAAAGGATATGTCTGACTTTAAAAAGGTTATTCAGTATAATGATAGCACGTTATTGATGGTTTGTGGTGATGATTATAATGAAGGTCTCGTTTTTAAAATTTCAACTGATCACAAAACTTGGACTTTTGAAGAGAAAGAGCACGAGCTGAAAGGGATTACTAAATACAACAAATCTGTATTTGTTTCCGGTTTTGGGTATATAGGAGAGTATAGTTTCGATGCTGATTCAGTATACCAAATGGAGAAACATGGAGATTTTTATGTTGGAATTCATGCGTTTTCTGAAAGAGACTTATTAATGGCAGGAAACGGAGGCAAGTTTTATCAATCGAAAGATAGAGGAGCTAGTTGGAAAATAATTGAACGAAAATCTAAATTAAATACCAAACGCTGGATAATAAATGAAATGCTGTTTGTTAATTCTAGCGAGGGGATTTGTGTTGGCGACTATGGATTAGTTCTTTATAGTTCAGATAAAGGAGAAAATTGGAAAGAATTTCGTTTAGCAACCGATTTAATGCTTTATTCTGTTTCTGAACAAAACGGGAACTTGTTTTTAACCTCAGACCAAGGAAGAATAATAAAGATAGCCTTGGAAAAATTGAGGGAATAAAAAAGGGCAAGCTACTTACATCGCACCGCTACAACCAAATACCCTTGCTACCTTCCGGTCCTGGGGGAGTTCATTGGGAGCTGGTCGTATAAGACTTGCCCAACTGCAAAAGTAGTAAACAATAGTCCTTTTCCAAGAAGCAAATGGAAAAATATTAGAGCAAAAATAACTGACTAAGCTTGTATAACTCCTACGTTATATTGCTTTTCGATTGGAGCCTGGTTAGCTGCTTCAATACCTATTGAGATTACTTTTCGAGTTTCAAGTGGGTCAATTATGGCATCGAGCCAAAGTCGGGAAGCCGCATAGTATGGAGATGTTTGGTCATTATACTTATCGGTAATTTCTTTTAGTAGTTTGCTCTCAGCTTCTTTTGTTATTTTTTCTCCTTTACTTTTTAGAGCAGCCACCTGAATTTGTAATAAAACCTTGGCAGCTTGCGCCCCGCCCATTACGGCAACATTAGCTGTTGGCCATCCAACAATTAAACGAGGGTCGTAAGCTTTTCCACACATAGCATAATTGCCCGCGCCATAAGAATTGCCCATGATTACCGTGAACTTAGGTACAACAGAATTACTCATTGCAGCTACCATTTTGGCACCATCTTTTATTATGCCACCCTGTTCTGAGCGAGATCCCACCATAAAACCCGTTACATCTTGTAAAAATACAAGAGGTATTTTCTTTTGGTTACAGTTCATAATAAAACGAGCAGATTTATCTGCAGAATCGGAATAGATAACACCACCAAACTGCATTTCTCCCTTTTTAGATTTAACTAGTTCTCTATTGTTTGCCACAATTCCAACGGCCCAGCCGTCTATTCTTGCATATCCGCAAATAATAGATTGCCCATACTTTTCTTTGTATTCTTCGAAATCAGAATCATCAACTAAACGCTCAATAATCGCCCTTGTATTGTATGGTTTTGCTCTCTCTCTTGGAAGAATACCGTAAATTTCCGCAGGGTCTTCTTTAGGAAGCGAAGGTTTTTTTCTATTAAAGCCAGCTGTATCAAAATCTCCAATCTTGTCAACTATATTTTTGATTTTATCTAAGCATTCAGCATCATCTTTGCATTTGTAATCCGTAACACCAGATATTTCACAATGCGTAGATGCACCGCCTAATGTTTCGTTGTCAATATCTTCTCCAATTGCTGCTTTAACCAAGTAGGATCCCGCCAAAAATATAGAGCCTGTGCCTTCAACTATCAATGCTTCGTCTGACATTATTGGAAGATAAGCACCGCCTGCCACGCAGCTACCCATAATAGCTGATATTTGAGTAATTCCCATTGACGACATAACCGCATTATTTCTAAAAATCCGTCCAAAATGTTCTTTATCGGGAAATATTTCATCTTGCATCGGCAGGAATACACCAGCGCTATCAACTAAATAAATAATTGGCAACCGGTTTTCCATTGCAATTTCTTGAGCCCGTAAATTCTTTTTTCCAGTGATCGGGAACCAAGCTCCGGCCTTAACTGTTGCATCGTTTGCAACGATCATGCACTGTTTTTCGCTAACATATCCGATCCCAGTAACTACTCCACCAGAAGGGCAGCCTCCATATTCTTTATACATCCCTTCTCCAGCAAAAGCACCTAGTTCCAAGAATTCTGATTCCTCATCAATTAGATATTCTATACGCTCATGAGCAGTCATTTTCCCTTTAGAGTGATGCTTTTCTATTTTCTTAGGTCCTCCGCCAAGATGTACTTTGTCTAATTTCTGATTCATATCAGAAATTAACAACTTCATCGCATCTTCATTTTTGTTAAACTCTAACTTCATATTTTTATTTGTAGTTGCTGCCATAGTATTCATATTACGGGAAGCCAAATGTAATACAAAATCGTTTTTCGATATACGTTAAGAAGTTTGACTTATGTATCGTATTATTTCTATATTAGCAGACTTGACATTCATATGAAATTAATTGTCAATCAATAATTAATAAATTAGTTGCAATAGCATCATTAGAAATAAAAGTAGACTATGGGAAGGCCTCCAACTAAACCGAAACAATTAAGAGACGGGTGGTATATTGAAGTTCGTAATAAAGGAGCTGGTTCGGGTATCAAAATTGTTCGAGAAACTAAGGAGCAAATGATGATGGCCGTTGAAGAGTATAGAAGAACTAAGCAGGTAATTATTCTTGGTGAATCAAAAAATGCTAAATTCTTAAGTAAAGCAAAACATATAGAAAAGGATAAATAATTTCCTTATGGCTGAAAACCTCTGTCTTGATTGCCAAAAGCCGTTAATGGGAAGGTTTGACAAAAAGTTTTGTAATGACGTATGTCGCAATAACTATAATAATCAGCAAAATCGTGACACCAATAATCTTGTTCGAAATGTGAATGGCATTTTGAGAAAGAACAGGCGTGTATTGCAAAAGCTAGTGCCGGAAGATAAACGTAAAGTAAAAAAATTAACTTTAGATGTTGCGGGCTTTAATTTCGAATACTTTACAAATACCTATAAAACCAAAACAGGGCAAACTTATTTTTTCTGTTATGACTATGGGTACCTACCATTAGATAACGACTTTTTTTTGTTGGTGCATAGAAACAACTAATATGAATGCGATTCTTTTATGTTAATTTGAACCTACAAGTTAAATGCGTGTAAGTATTTTATAAACCTAGTTTAATGGAAAAGCACGTACTTAGTAAATCGACATTTATTCGAGGACTTCAATGCTTTAAATCGTTATATCTTTATAAGAATTATTACCATTTAAAAGATCCTGTTTCCCCCGAACTACAAGCAGTTTTTAATAGAGGACACAAAGTTGGTGCGTTGGCGCAACAACTGTTCCCCGGCGGAATAGATTGTACCCCAACCAAGCGGTATAGGTATATCGAATCTGTTGAGAAAACGCAAGAGCTAATCAACAACGGTCAAGAGGTAATTTATGAGGCTACCTTTCAAGTAGAGCGTGTTTTAATAATGTTGGATATTCTAGTTAAACGAGGTGGTAAATGGTTTGCGTATGAAGTGAAAAGCTCTACCAAAATATCGGACACGTACATTACCGATGCAGCTATACAGTATTACGTAATTACCAATGCTGGATTAAAATTGGAAGACATTTCTATTGTACATATTGATAACCAATATATACTTAAAGAAAAACTTAAACTTGATCAATATTTTAAAACAATTTCTGTAAAAGATCGGATACTTGAAATTCAGCCAAGGTTGCATAAACAAGTAAATGAAATGAAGTCTGTCATATTTGAGCGAGATATTCCAATAAAAGAAATTGGTAAGCATTGCTTTTCACCATACCAGTGCGATTATCTTGGTTATTGTTGGAAGGGGAAAAAAGATGCAGAAATATTCACACTAGCGGGATTAGGAAAAGAAGGGCAGGTCGATTTGTTTGAGAAAGGTATTGAAAAATTCAGTGATATATCCTCAGTTGAAAAATTATCGAAATCGCAAAAAATTCAAATAAAGGGTGAGCCAGTATTAAAGAAAGATAATATTCAGAAGTTTCTAATGCAATTAGAATTTCCGCTTTGGTTTTTAGATTTTGAAACAGTTCAAAACGCTGTTCCAAAATATGAAGGCGTAAAGCCATATCAACAAATCCCTTTTCAGTTTTCTCTGCATAGATTAGAAGAAAATGGTACATTATCTCATTCCGAGTTTTTGGCTGAACTTGGAATCGATCCCCGAGAATCATTCACCAAATCTTTGTTCGAAATGGTGGGAAAGAAGGGCAGTGTAGTAGTTTATAATGCCACTTTCGAGAAGATGATTATTAAACAATTATTCGAATGGTTTCCTGATAAGAAAGAAGAGGCTCAGCATATGATTAAACGTGTTATAGACTTAATGAAACCGTTTCAGAAAAAAGATTATTATTTACCAGAAATGCAGGGCTCACATTCTATAAAGGCTGTATTACCTGCATTGTGCAAGGAGTTGAGTTATGAAAACTTAGCGATTAACAACGGACAAATTGCTGCGATGACATACAACGAACTTCAGACTAGTTCAGATATGTTCAGAATAGAGGAAGTGAAACAAAATTTACTAGAATACTGTAAGCTAGATACACTTGCTATGGTAAAGATATATGAAAAGCTAATTGAGATTACTCAAAATCGTTAGCTTCCATGCCGTGAAATACATTTAGCACATCTTCATCTTCTTCAATTTTTTCAAGTAGTTTATCTACATCTTTCTCTTGCTCAACCGAAAGCTTTTTAAGGACTTGGGGTATTCGCTCAAAGCCAGATGATAATATTTCTACTCCCTTTTCTTCTATCGCCTTTTGGATTTCTCCAAAACTTGAAAACGGTCCGTAAATGTGAATGCCTTCATCATCTTCAAAAACTTCTTCGGCTCCGTAATCAATAAATTCAAATTCAACCTCTTCAACATCTAGGTTGTCTTTTTCGATTCTAAAGTTACAAGTGTGGTCGAACATAAATTCTACAGAGCCCGAAGTGCCCATATTGCCATCACATTTATTAAAATAACTCCGGATATTGGCTACTGTTCTGTTATTGTTGTCTGTAGCTGTCTCAACTAAGATTGGTA
Source organism: Flavobacteriales bacterium (assembly GCA_018669945.1). Lineage (GTDB taxonomy): Bacteria > Bacteroidota > Bacteroidia > Flavobacteriales_G > NORP312 > NORP312. Next base: position 13,833 of record JABHTA010000124.1, on the reverse strand, counting down.
TACCATGAGGTGCATACCCTTCAAACAAAACTTCTTTGTAGTTAGAGGTGTCTTTGTCGCTTGCCTTTTTGATAGCTCGCTCAACATTCTCCTTGGGCATATTTTCAGTTTTACAAGTCTGCATAATCGCACGTAAACGAGAATTGTTATCTGGATCTGGTCCGCCTTCTTTAACCGCAATAACAATCTCACGACCTAGTTTTGTAAAGGTTTTGGCCATTTTTGACCAACGTTTCATTTTACGTGCTTTTCTAAACTCAAATGCTCTACCCATTTCTATTTTGTTTCAATACCAACAAATCTAATGAGAAACATAAAAAAGAGCAAAAAAAAGTATTATAAGTTGATTTTAAAAGGAGGTTTCGAATTTCACCAGTTTTTATTGTTCTCGGCTTATGGCTTTTTTTAATAATTCAATGGATTTTGAATTAATGAACAAGATATTTAATCTGCTTGAAGTGACGATGTTAAAATAAACCGTAATTATTTACATCTCGGAGAAGGTAGTTCTAGACCATCTTATCGCCAATAATTCCGACTAAGAAACCTAGAATGGCTCCTAATGATGTTAAATAGTTCTTTTCTAATTTACTTTCAGGAACAATGTCTTGAACGAGCAAATACAAAATTCCTCCACTTGCAAATATCATCAAATGTGCAGTTAATGCAGGATAATCGCTTAAAATGTAATGCCCAACTAATGCTCCAATAATTCCAACAAAGCTTAAAAAAAAGAATATTATTAATGTCTTATTCACCGTGAATCCGCTCTGAATCAAATCTCTAAATGAGTTAAATGCTTCTGGTAAATTTTGAAGACCTATGAATACAGCTAAAAGGATTGCCATGTCTGGTTCAATAGCAAAGACTGCTCCCAAAGCTATGGACTCAGGAATGAAGTCCATTAGCATTGCTAAAATCGTTGCAGTTTTACCACCTTTTTTTGCTAAAGACTGGTCTATCAGCATAAATAAAATTGCTCCAAGTAGAAATGAAAAAACGATGGGCAGCAATTCTAACTCTTCCATCCCTTTTGGAATAAGGACTAATGCTAAGGCTGACAACATAATACCTGAGCCAAAAGACATCAAAGTATGAATAATTTCCTGTTTTAAAGGAGTTTCATTTACATGATGATTAAAATAATTAGCTAATATACCCCCTATAAAAACAGTAAATCCAGCAAATCCAGAAAATAATAATAGCTGTGTTAACATTTCTTGAAAATATACAGTGAATTTATTAGTTAAGTAGGTTGGCTGCAAAGTAGCCGAAAAAGATGAAACATACAATTCTTAAAGTTAATAATGCAGTTGTATTAAGGGGCAACGCCTTGCATTAAGATTCCACAGAGCCAAGCTCCATAAGTGCCTAAAGCGTAACCCATAACAGCTAATAGAACTCCGACTGGAGCTAGTGACGGGTGAAAAGCCGCTGCAACAACTGGTGCAGATGCTGCACCACCAATGTTTGCTTTGCTACCAACAGCTAAAAAGAAATAAGGGGCTTTAATTAACTTAGCCATTATTACCAATAGTAATACATGAATGACCATCCAAATTACCCCCACAATAACTACTTGCCAGTGTTCAATGATTTCAACGAAATTCATTTTCATACCAATAGTAGCAACAAGAAAGTATATAAAAACGCTACCCATTCTTGATGCTCCAGCACCTTCATATTGTCTCGCTTTTGTAAATGAAAGTATTAATCCAAATGTTGTGGACATAATGATTAACCAAAAGAATTTACTGGTTAGCGAGAATTTTTGAAGGCCAGGGGCGTTGTTTTCAATCCAAGGAGCAACATTATCAGCAATTAGGTGGGCAAGACCGGTAAAAGCAAGACCAAGTCCTAGTATTACAAACAAATCGTTCATGGTTGGTATTTTTGCAATTTTTTTAGAGAACGTTTCCATTTTTGATTTTAATGCATCAACAGAAGTATTGTCGGCTTTAAAGAACTTATTGATTTTATCGGATTGGCCAACGCCTAATAACAAGAAGAACATCCACACCTCAGCAACAATTACATCTACAATAATCATTGTAGAGTAGATACCTTCGGATGGCTTAAAAATTTCGTACATTGAAGCTTGGTTTGCACCACCGCCAATCCAGCTGCCTGCCAAAGTAGTCATGCCTCTCCAAATTGCTTCAGGACCTTGTCCGTCAACAGCTTCGGGTGATATAGCAGCCATAGTCATTAAAGCGAGTGGTCCGCCAATAATAACACCAACAGTACCAGTAAAAAACATGATAAGCGCTTTTGGTCCGAGTTTAAAAACTTCTTTTAAATCGATGCTCAGCGTTAGTAAAATTAAACTTGCGGGTAGAAAGAAACGAGAAGCAACATAATACAGGTTGCTTTCTTCAGGATTTACTAATCCAAATGAAGTAAGTAAGGCAGGTAATATATAACAAAACAGCAGTGGTGGAACGAATTTGTAGATTTTACTAAAAAATGGAATTTTACTCGAATTACTCCAGAAAATAAAACCAAGTATCGCCATTAATAGCCCTAATACTACCGCATCACTCGTAAATACTGCTTCGTGCATGTTTTTATATTTTACATCAAACTTAATGAAATAGTTTAAGCCACATAATGCTAGCATTGGTTTTGTATTGGACACTATTATAACCAGGGTTTATTTCAAGACCATACGGACAACATTATTATGAGAAAATGAATGGTTATATTTGTTTGATAATGAAAAAAATACTTGTTATAAACGGACCGAATCTCAATTTAATAGGCATTCGTGAACCTAAAGTTTATGGTGGCTTGAATTTCGAAGAATACTTCAACGAATTGAAATCTAAATTTCAAGATTTTGAATTAGAATTTTATCAAAGTAACGTTGAAGGTCAACTAATCGATAAACTTCACCAAGTCGGTTTTGACTATGAAGGTATTGTTTTTAATGCAGGCGCATATACACATACCTCTGTAGCAATAGGAGATGCGATTGCAGCTATAGAATCACCTGTAATAGAGGTTCATATTAGTAACGTATATTCAAGAGAAGAATATCGTCACATTTCTATGATGGCAAAAAATTGTAAAGGTGTTATTTCAGGATTTGGATTAAATAGCTACGAATTGGCAATACGTGCAATTATATTGTAGTATGTATGTTTAACGAATAATTTTTAAATGTTGCTGGAGGAGTTATAGCAATGGGCTAAAGATTATAGAATGGATAAAAAGGATACTGATAAAATTATGACTAATGACTTTCCGAGAAGAGAATTTATTAAAAATGCCAGTCTTGCAACACTTGGAACTTTATTAGGAGGTAAGATAGTGTTTGCTGAAAGTTTCCCAAAAGGGTTGATACCGGAGGCTTTATTGTTAGAAGAATCTCCATTTACTATTTCGGGAAAAAACAATGGCTTAATTGTGTTAAACGATAGACCAATTAATGCAGAAACTCCTCCACATTTATTAGATCCAAATGTTACACCTAATGATATTATGTTTGTTCGTAACAATGGTATTCCACCAAAAGAAGTTAATGTTAATAAATGGACTTTAACTATAGAAGGCGAATCAGCAGAACAAACAAAAACATATACAATAGCAGACCTAAAATCAAAATTTAAGGAATACACGTATCAGCTCACCCTGGAATGCGGGGGCAATGGAAGAAGTGAATTTACTCCTCCTGCAAAAGGAAATCAATGGACAACTGGTGCAGTTGCTTGTCCAAATTGGACTGGGGTAAAATTAAAAGATGTGCTAAAAGATGTTGGAATAAAATCTAATGCAGTTTATATTGGGTACTATGGTAAAGACACCCATTTAAGCGAAGACCCAACAAAAGTTGTTATTTCTAGAGGTGTACCTATAGAAAAGGCTATGGAAGACGAAGCGCTAATTGCATGGTCTATGAATGGAGAGGAAATTCCATATATGAACGGGGCACCATTGCGGCTTGTAATTGGAGGTTGGCCGGCTTCGACTTCGGGAAAATGGTTATCTAAAATTGTAATACGGGACAAGGTACATGATGGCCCAAAAATGGGAGGAAAGTCATATCGTATTCCCAAAAATGGGATTGCGCCTGGCACAAAAGTACCTGATGAAGATTACGAAATAATAGAATCGATGCCTGTAAAATCATTAATCACTTTTCCTAAAACAGGAGCTATAGTGAAGGCAAATCAAGAATTTGAGGTTCGAGGTCATGCCTGGGCTGGTGATCTAGAAGTAAAAGCGGTAGATGTTTCCATCGACTTTGGTTCTTCATGGATTTCATGTTCGGTAACCAAACCAGTTAATCGTTTGGCTTGGCAGCATTTTTCTACAAAAATCACTCTCCCCGAATCAGGATATTACGAAATATGGGCACGGGCAACAGATATTCAAGGCAAGTCGCAACCGATGGTTTTACCAGGTTGGAACCCGAAAGGCTATTTAAATAATGCATGTCATAGAATAGCAATTAAACGATTGTAATGGTGAAACTTTCTGATAAAGAAAAAGATGCGTTAAAACAAATAAACTCCAAGTTAACCAATTTAATTATTGTCTTAGTTTTGTTTTTAGGAGGTGTACGGTTGATGTTATATCCGCCCACTTTCTTGGAAAATTCGTCTCAGCAAATAGTAAAAGAGGAAATTGATCCTGAACTTATTGAACAAGGAATTCACGTTGCTTCTGGATTAATAGCAGCAGAAGGGTACGAGTTGGTAAATCAAAATTGCGGTAATTGCCATTCTTATAAGTTGGTAACTCAAAATAGAAACACAAAAGAGGGGTGGCTAGAAACGATAAGATGGATGCAAGAGACACAGAAATTATGGGATTTAGGCGAAAATGAAGATCCCTTGCTTAATTATCTTTCAACGAACTACGGGCCAGAAGAAACCGGAAGAAGAAAACAATTAGTTGTAACGGAATGGTACCAATTGAATTAATGAGAATGAACCGATTTTTTTACCCTATAATTTGTGTATTGATTTTGATCAGTTGTGGAGAAAGTACAACCACTACAGCTACTTACCATAACGCAAAATCTTTATACGAGGCCGCGCAACTTTTTAGCATAAATGATAAGTCTGATCCAATAGTATTAATTGATTTCCGCGAGAAAGAAGATTATTTAGCTGGGCATATACAAGGCGCAATTAATATTACGAGAAAAGAGGTACAAGATACAGCTGCTGCTATAGGTGGAATTAAGCTAGATAAAGTTTCGTTCGAAAAGCTATTGCAACGAAAGGGAATTATAAACGGATACAGAATAGTAATTTACGATGATAAAATGTGTTGTGATGCTGCTCGCTTGTGGTGGATGTTGCGAATTAATGGTTCAGAAAAAGTAAGTTTATTAAATGGTGGGTTGCAAAACTACATTAAAGAAGGCGGAGAGTTGGTAACAGAAGTTACAGAAAAAAAGCCCACAGAGTTTAAATTTGCAGGAAGAGGTTTAGGTTTGGAAGCGAAAAGACAATTAGTATCTAGTGTGTTGAATAAGGATGGGTGGACAATAGTTGACGCTAGATCTGTTGAAGAGTACACAGGAAAAATCTTTTCAAAGAAATGTAAAAAGAAAGGTAGAATTCCAGGAAGCCTAAATATTGACTGGTCTTATTCAGTAAACTACCATGAAGATCAAAAATTTAAATCGGCTGAAAAGCTGGTTGGGATTTTTAAGTTAAATGGCATAAGTAAAGAGGAGAACGTAGTGGCTTATTGTAGATCAGGAGTGCGTTCTGCGCATACAACATTTGTGTTAACAGAGTTGTTGGGTTATCCTAACGTTTATAATTACGATGGTTCATGGTTGGAGTGGAGTAGCATTGATGAGTTGCCAGTAGAATTAAAAGCAATATAATGGAAACCTTTATAAATTCATTTTGGGGTTCAGTAGATTGGACTTGGAGAATGATAAGTTTCGATGTAGAATGGAATAATAACTATTTCTATGGATTAATTATTATATCTCTTATTGCGTGGGGATTAGAACTAGCTTTTCCTTGGAGAAAAAACCAAGCTGCAATACGAAAGGATTTCTGGTTAGATGGATTTTATATGTTTTTTAACTTCTTTGTATTTTCAATAGTCATCAGCGGAGTATATCAGTTATTGTCTAATGGTTTCGAATCTATTGGCTTAACCATGCAATCAATCGGATTAATTGATTTGTCGCCATTACATTCAGGCATAGGTTTGTTGGTGTTTTTTATCATTAACGATTTCGTTCAGTGGTTTACTCACATTATGCTACACAAATTTCCAATTTTTTGGCGATTTCATAAAGTGCATCACTCAGTTCAAGAAATGGGATTTGCAGCCCACCTTCGCTACCATTGGATGGAAAATATTTTATACAAACCATTAAAAACATTGGTAGTTATGTTGTTAGGAGGTTTTGAACCTGAACAAGCTTTTATTGTCCATTTTATTACTATTGCGATTGGTCATCTTAATCATGCAAACGTAAAAATAACATGGGGTCCGCTTAAGTATCTATTCAACAATCCTGTTATGCATTTATGGCATCATTCAAAAGATCTTCCTGAAGGACAAAACCCTGGAGTTAATTTTGGAATTAGCCTTAGCCTATGGGATTATGTATTCAAAACTGCTCATGTACCAGAAGACAGTGGTACAATAAAGTTAGGATTTGATGGTATTGAAGATTATCCAACAAGTAATTTCTTTAAGCAGTTGGCTAGTGGCTTTGGTAATAGGTAGAATTGTGCTTCTTGTTTTTAACGCCAACCTTAAAGTTAAGTACTTGAAAATATAAAGCTATAACTTGCAAACATGGGCTTGTCAGCTTGTCTGAGATTTAGTGAAGTGTTTTATTGCAATTTTGGGGGTATTCCGTTTCTAATATTATAAGCTCTTATCTGATTTCATAATATAGTGCTGCCAAAAATTTTATACTCAGCTTATTTGTTGCATGAATTTTTGTCTTAAAAAAAGTCCAATAGCAGTCAAAAAGTCTTGCTGCTATTGCTTTTCCTGACTAAATTTCCGATAAATTGAGTTGGTTGAAATTTTGCTGAATTAGTAGCAAAGTAATTTAAGCTTTCCAAAAAAGAAAAAATATGAACTTAAATAATTTCACAATAAAATCGCAAGAGGCGCTGCAACAAGCACAACAATTTGCGTTAGGACTTGGGCAACAGTCTGTTGAATCTATTCACATTCTTAAAGGAATATTAGCTGTTGATGAAAATGTTGCACCATTTTTATTCAAAAAATTAAATGTTAACACTAAAGTGTTCTCCGAAACCACTGATAGAATTGTTAAAGGATTACCAAAAGTACATGGCGGTGACATATTTTTTTCTCGAAATGCATCTAAGGTAGTTCAAAATGCAACTAATTTAATTAAAGATTTTGATGATGAATTTGTTTCCATTGAGCATTTACTTTTGTCTCTTCTCGAAGAAGGAGATACCGTCGGTCAGTTAATGAAAGATAATGGTATAACATCTAAAGACCTAAAATCTGCTATCAAAGAACTGCGTAAAGGTGAGAAAGTTACGAGTCAAACGGCTGAGGAAACTTATAATTCTTTAAATAAGTATGCTTTAAACCTCAATGAATTAGCACGATCTGGAAAATTGGACCCAGTTATAGGAAGAGATGAAGAGATAAGAAGAGTATTACAGATATTATCTAGAAGGACAAAAAACAATCCTATTCTAATTGGTGAGCCTGGAGTAGGTAAAACAGCTATAGCCGAAGGGTTAGCCCATAGAATTATTAATGGAGATGTCCCGGAAAATTTGAAATCGAAACGGCTATTTTCTTTAGATATGGGTGCGTTGATAGCTGGGGCAAAGTACAAAGGAGAGTTTGAAGAACGATTAAAATCTGTAATAAAAGAAGTAACTTCTTCTGATGGTGAAATAGTTTTATTTATTGATGAAATTCACACTTTAGTTGGTGCAGGTGGAGGAGAAGGAGCAATGGATGCTGCCAATATCTTAAAACCAGCTTTAGCTCGTGGTGAGCTGAGAGCGATTGGTGCGACTACGCTAAAAGAATATCAAAAATATTTTGAAGTAGATAAAGCTCTAGAAAGAAGGTTTCAGCAGGTTTTGGTTAATGAACCGGAGACATTGGATGCGATTTCTATCTTACGTGGTTTAAAAGAAAAATACGAATCTCACCATAAAGTCAGGATTAAGGATGAAGCAATTATTTCAGCTGTAGAGCTTTCTCAACGTTATATTAATGATAGGTTTCTCCCGGATAAAGCTATTGATCTAATTGATGAAGCAGCGGCAAAAATGCGTTTAGAAATTAACTCAATGCCTGTCGAGTTGGACGAAGTGGAGCGGAAATTAAGACAACTCGAAATTGAAAGGGAAGCAATTAAGCGTGAAAAAGATGAAAAAAAACTGACTAACTTAAACAAGAAAATCGCAAACTTAGTAGACGTTCGATCAGATCTAAAAGCTAAATGGGAAGGCGAGAAAGAGGTAGTAGAGGGTGTGCAACATATTAAAAAGGAAATAGAGAATCTTAAATTTCAGGCAGACCAAGCAGAACGTGATGGTGACTTGGGTAAAGTTGCAGAAATCAGATACGGCAAATTGGTTGAAGCTGATCAGAACTTACGTGTTTTTACCTCAAGACTTAACGAAATGAAAGAGTCTGGTTCGCAGATGATAAAAGAAGAGGTAGATTCCGAAGATATTGCCAGTGTTGTTTCTAGATGGACTGGAATACCTATAACTAAAATGGTTAAAAGCGAAACAGAGAAGTTACTGCATCTAGAAGATGAATTACACAAAAGAGTGATTGGTCAAGAAGAAGCGATTGCAGCTGTTTCTGACGCTGTTAGGAGAAGCCGAGCAGGTTTGCAAGATGAGAAAAAACCCATCGGTTCGTTTATTTTCTTAGGAACAACGGGTGTTGGAAAAACAGAATTAGCAAAAGCTTTAGCTGAGTATTTATTTGATAATGAAAATGCAATAACTCGAATTGATATGAGTGAATATCAAGAAAGACACTCCGTTTCAAGATTGGTTGGAGCACCTCCAGGGTATGTTGGATATGATGAAGGAGGTCAACTCACTGAAGCAGTTCGCAGAAAGCCTTATTCAATTGTATTACTTGATGAAATAGAAAAAGCGCATCCAGATGTTTTTAACATTCTTTTGCAAGTATTAGATGAAGGAAGACTTACAGATAATAAAGGAAGGCTTGCGAACTTCAAAAACGCTATCATAATTATGACCTCGAATTTAGGCACAGAATTAATTAGCCAATCGTTTGATGATGTTGATGACGCATTAAGAGAAAGAGCATATGAAACAGCAAAAGACAATGTCTTTGAACTTTTGAAAAGAACACTCAAGCCAGAATTTCTAAATCGTATTGACGAAACGATAATGTTTGAGCCGCTCACGAAGGAATATGTTAAAGAGATTGTGCAGCTTCAATTTAAGCACTTGCAAACGAGGTTAAAATCGAAAGAGATTAACCTTACTGCTTCTGAAGAGGTAATCGATAAATTGGCAGATATTGGATTTGACCCACAGTTTGGAGCCCGACCAATTAAAAGGGTAATTCAGAAAGAGGTGGTCAATACGCTATCTAAGGAAATATTGGCAGGAAGAGTTCAAAAAGGGCAAGAAATAGTCTTAGATGAGTTTGACGGTAAATATGTTTTTAGAAAACCTATCGAGAAGGATTTGATAGTTTAGATTTGTACCAATTAGCATAAGTATAAGTATGTTAGGTTGAAATGAGTTCTTTTTTTAGAACTCCTTTTTTTTATATTTGAATGGAATTAACATGTTTAAGAATTTATATCTTCTTTTTATACTTGCGGCTCATAGTCTTGCATGCTTAGGGCAAGAACAAAATGTTGATTCTCTATTTCACAAGGGATTACAGTTGTTTAATAATGGAGAATACAATGAGTCTATTAAGCAGTACGATATTATAATCAAAGCTATACCTGATGCATATATAGCTTATATGGATAGAGGGAACGCAAAAAAATATAACGGAGATATAAATGGTGCATTATTAGATTTTAGCAAAGCTATTGAGTTAGATCAATACAATCCACAAGCTTATTTTAATAGAGCAATTGTTAACGATCAACTTGGCGACTTTTCTGCTGCGCTTGCTGATTACGATAAAATAATTTCGATTGAACCCAATGTTGCTATAACTCACTTTCTTAGAGGAATGATTAACATGAAACTATATCGTTATGATATAGCTCTAAATGATTTTGATGTCGCAATTCAGAAAGAACATTTTATGGAACAAGTCTATTTTAATAGAGGCATCGCAAACCATAATTTGGGAAAACTTGAGCTAGCACTTCAAGACTATAGTAAAACGTTACAATTAAACCCAAAAAATGTTAGAGCATATATTAATAGAGCGAATATTCAAATAGAGCTAAGTCTATTAGATGAGGCTATTGTTGATTTGGAAAGGGCAATATACCTTAATTCAGATAATACAGCCTTATACTATAATCTAGGAAACGTATTTCAGAAACAAGGTGATCTAATTATGGCGATTACAAATTATAACAAAGTAATTAGTTTGGACGAAAATCACACTGATGCAATTTTTAACCGTGGAAGTGCAAAGTATAGCAAAGAGAATCCTACCGAAGCTTGTTTAGATTGGAAAAAAGCTGCCAATTTAGGGCATTCCAATGCATATAGTTCTTTAATTCGTTTTTGTAAATGAAACATCCTCTAATATTCACAGTTTTTTTTCTGTTTTTTTCTATCCATGTTATTGGCAACGACAAAGAAATAATTGATAGTCTCCACATTGCTCTTAATAATTCAAAAGGTAATGAGCGTGTAAATTTGTTAAATACGCTTTCTACACTCCACCGTGCTTATGATACAGATCAAGTAGGCCATTTATCTAAAGTAGCAATAGATGTAGCGCATGAAGAGGGTTTTACTGAGGGAGAAGCAATAGCGTATGAAAATTTAGCTTGGTATTTCAGTAAAAAAAATATTGGCGATAGTGCCGTATTTTCATATTTAAAAGCGCTAAATTATTATGAAGGCACGAATAAATTGGATGAAACAGCTTCAATATATAACTCCCTTGGTATCGCATTAATGAACACGGGTAGATATTCAGAATCTTTGGATTATTTGGTAAAAGGTTTAATGCTCCGGCAGGAATTAGGAGATAACTCAAAGATAGGCGATAGTTATTGTAATATGGGAATTGTGATGGAGTTCTTGCATGAACCTGAACAAGCTCTAGAATACTACGTTAAGTCACACGAAAACATGATATTAGGCGATAATGAGAGTATCCTTTCCAGTGTTCTGATGAACATAGGTGTAGTTAATTTCACACTTGGTAACTATAGGCAGTCTAATAAATATTACAGCGAGGCATTGGTTATTCAGCTGCAAAATGATGATCAGTTTGGCCTTATGAAGATTTATAGAAATCTTGGCAACTTAAGTATGGAGATAAAGGATTTGAGTGCGGCAATTGTGTATTACAATATGTCGTTAGATATTGCAACAAAATTAGGGGATAAAAATTCAATTTCTGGCACTTACATAAAATTAGGAGATCTATATGGAAACAAAATGGTAATGTATGAAAAGGGTATAGAGTATCTCGAAAAGGGATTAGTGTTGGCAAAATCAATAGGGAATAAGTGGTGTGAAAATGAAGCCTATAAGTCTATGGCAGAATCGTATTCAGCAAACGGAGAGTTTGAGAAAGCATACATTTTAGAGAAGTGCTATGCAAATCTTAACGATAGTTTAGTTCGAACAAATGCTAAACTTCAAATTGAGAAATCAAAGGCAGTTTTGCAAATACAAAAAGATAGATTAAAAACAAATTCAAAAAAAATAGCTGAAGCTGATGTGACCAAAAAAACCTCATATAACCGAATGTGCATTGTTGTAGGTGTTTCTGCGTTTTTGGTTTTGGTGTTTCTAGGTCTTTACCTAAAAGGAAGAAGACATCTTTAGTTTTCGGTGATTAGCTCCCTATACAAGTATTTTTTTTGCATAGATTCGTATGGGCGATAAATGTAATAAGCATAGCCATCTTTAATATGGATATTCTCAACGTACCTATATTTTAGCTTATAATTATTTTCTATTATTCCGTTGTATGTGTTTATTCTATCAAGCGAAAGGTGACCTTCTTTTATGTTGATTGAATAAATTTCGTCTAATCCGTCATCTTTTAGTAATAGCTTTTTCCATTTCTCTTCTCTGTTTTCGTGGTAGCTAATTCCGATAGAGTCAATTTTTTCTCCGAATTCGTCAATCTTCAAAATTTGGTTTGAATAATGGTCGAATATTAATACAGTGTCATCCACAACAAATAATGGTGCATATAAAGGCTCGTAATACATAGTGTTGGTAAAGTTTACCATTAGTGCAGCAACATCTTGTTTTTCCATACCATATTTATAAGCCAAATTCCTAGCTTTAACCTTATCTTTTGGTTGCATGAAATAGTACTGCATCCTATATAAACGATAAAGTTCTTCATCTTTTACTTGATATACTTTTTTACTTATCTGCGCATCTTGATCATAAAAATAATAGTTAAATTTCGGAAAAAACCACTGATAGTCTGTATAAGCAATTTGATTATCAAGACTGTCCACACAAGGTTTTAGAATTGCGTTAAATCATCTATTGGCAACCTAATCAAGCCCAGTCTGTCTCGCTTAAAAGTAAGTTGATAAACGTGTTCATTTCCCAAGGCGTAAATCCTATTTCTATAATCACAATATAATTCATTAACACGAGAAGGAATCTCGAGTCGACCCTTTAGGTTTTGATTTCTATCAACCCAAACAATCGAACTTCTTTTTTTTAAGGTTTTTTCATAGGTTAGAAAAATCAAATCATTACCGTGAAATTCGAAATCTGAAATAGAATACTGTTGATTGCCGTGAACTTTCTCTGGTTTTCTGTCAGCAACAATATTTATGGACTGAATTATCTGTGCTTCCGTTCTAAGTTGAACGTTTAGTCTAATAGTGTCTATTCCTTTCGGTAAGTTAACAGTTTTAGAAATTGATTCATATCCAACAAAAGAGAAATGCAATATAATTTCCTCTTTATTTTTAAATTTTAATTTATAAAATCCCTCTTTGTTTGCAGTGGTTCCTTTTGTAGATTTATCTACTAAGATTGTTCCTTTGTTTAAAGGTGCTTTACTTTTAGAATCTGTTAAATAACCCATAACAATAGTGCTTTGGCTTTGCGAAAACACACAGCAAAACATAAAGCTAAATATCAATAAGGCCCTCATAAGTATCTTATTACGTATTCGTATGATGCAAGTTTTGTATTAGTTCCATAAATTGTTCCGAAAATATAGTGTGGGAACTTGCAGATTTGATTTGCAATCAATATTAAAGAGCTTGATTAAGTCCCTCTAGGGTATCACTATCAATGTTATGCGTTCCATTGTATCGAATTAATTCGTAATTAATTCTTTTTTTATCAAGTAAGTTAATGTGCTCCAATAGTGCACTTTCGGAAATGAATTTATCATCATCTCCAATTACTAATTTAAAATTTAGGCTGTTTAACGTTTGGATATCAGCTTCGAAGTTGAGGTCAGGTGGGTAAACTGCCGCCCATAAGATGAGGTTGTCAATTTTCGATATTCCTTGACAAGTCCATCTAGTTGCTGTCGCACCTCCCTGCGAGAAACCCAGAACGTTAACTGTTATATTATTTCGGTCAACTTGATTGAAAACTTTGTCATATAATTGATCGAGGTATGCAACATAATCAGCGATGTCATTTAATCGGTCTTCTTTAGTCATCCAGCTCGCTCCAACTCTACCAGAAAATCCATTGAGGT
>JABHTA010000099.1 GCA_018669945.1 Flavobacteriales bacterium | reverse complement strand
ATACGTATCAATTTATTCTAAAAACTGCAGCTTGGATGAATCAAGATTACAAGCAGCTGGGATTAGTTCGTGAAAAGGCAGCAGCTGAGTTACGAACTCAGACTAAATTTGAGATTTTCTGGATTCCAGATACTGTTCATTATACCAAAATAAATTTTAAAGGATATGGTGCAGAGAAAAAAGCTAGTATAACAACCGGAAGCGATATTCACTGCTACAACCACGACAAACCATATACAAAAGAGATAAAATATTATAATAGATATTCTGCTTCTAAAACAGTTATTCGCCCTAATGCGTATCTCATTCCACAAGGCTATTCTGAAGTGATCAACCGCTTACAACAGAACAAAATTAAAATGAATCAAATTGGTGCTGATACTCTCATGGAAGTTGAAGTTTACTATATCGAAAATTACGAAACAGTTAAAAATCCATACGAGTCTCATTACCTCCATTACGATGTGAGAATTCGAAAAGAGAAACAGTTTGTGCAGTTCTACAAGGGAGATTGGTCTATTAAAACTAACCAATCAGCCAACAGATATATTATAGAAACTCTTGAGCCAGAAGCTCATGATTCGTTTTTCGCTTGGAATTATTTTGATGGTATTTTACAACAAAAAGAGTGGTTTTCTTCATGGCACTTTGATGATGAAGCTGCGAAAATTCTACACCAGAATGCTGATATAAAAGCCGAATTCAATAAAAAAAAGCTAAACGACAAAGAATTTGCGGATGATCATTTTTCTCAAATGTACTTTCTCTATAAAAGATCAAAACATTATGAGATAACACATAATCGTTATCCGATATATAGGTTAGTGCAATAACATTTATAAGTTAACATGTTAGGCACAATTTTTGATAGATAACTCACTTACCGTTTTTATATCTGCTCAATTAGACCTCCTGCCAAGAAATGAAAAAACACCTTATCGTTCTTCTTGGTATTTTTAGTTTACATGTTGTTGGATTTACTCAAATAATATCTATTAAGGATCAAGAAAATTATCAAGCATTAGAATATGTTACACTTTATTGTGACTCTCTATCTTTATCTGCTGTCACAAATCAAAAGGGACAAGTTGAAATTTCACATTTTTCGCAATCGAAAAAAATAGAAATAAGAATAATAGGTTTTGAACAACAAATTCTCAGTTTTGAAGAAATCGTTGCAGCTAATTTCCAAATATTTATGGTTCCTTCCGAGATTTCTCTGGACCATTTAATAATTTCTGCTACCCGCTGGAGCAGATCTCAAAGAGAGGTTCCGGAAAAAATAACATCTATATCTGCAAAACAAATCGCTCTACAAAATCCACAAACCGCGGCAGACCTTGTGGGGGCTTCTGGTGAAGTGTACGTTCAAAAAAGTCAACTTGGAGGTGGGAGTCCAATGATTAGGGGATTCGCGTCTAACAGGCTTCTAATTGCCGTTGACGGTATTAGAATGAATACTGCCATTTTTAGAAGTGGGAATTTACAAAACGTAATATTAGTTGACCCATTTGCTCTAACAAACACTGAAATATTCTTTGGGCCTGGCTCGGTTATTTATGGAAGTGATGCCATTGCTGGTGTTATGAGTTTTAAAACTCTTGAAGCTAAATTAAACCCTGACAGCAGCGCAACTGTATCAGGAAAAGCAGCAACTAGATATTCTTCGGCCTCAAATGAGCAAACTGGTCATTTTGATGTAAATATTGGGTGGAAGAAATTTGCAACACTCACTAGCTTCTCCTACTCCGATTATGGGGATTTAAAAATGGGGAAATATGGGCCTAAAGAATATAAAAGAGGCTTTTATGTGCAACGCGAGGACAGCAAAGATGTTGTTGTCACAAATCCCGACCCCTTGGTTCAAAATCCTACAGGTTATTCTCAAACAAGTTTTATGCAAAAAATTCGGTTTACCCCAAATAATAAATTAGACTTCCAATATGGACTTCATTATTCTGCAACCACAGATGTGCCAAGGAATGATAGGCTTGTCCGAACAAAAAATGGAAAACCAATGAATGGGGAATGGTATTATGGTCCGCAAATTTGGGCAATGAACAACATGGAAGTCTCTCACGAATATCCTACCAAACTTTATAATCAACTAAATATGCGTTTCGCTCACCAGTACTTCGAAGAAAGTAGAATCAATAGAGGCTTCAACAAGCCTAATCGCATCAGGCGTATAGAAAAAGTAAATGCGTACTCGTGGAACCTTGATCTCAAAAAGCTCCTTGGT
>JABHTA010000116.1 GCA_018669945.1 Flavobacteriales bacterium | reverse complement strand
GATTATTTAACATCGCAATTTATCGCCAATGGAATTCGTTTATATATTGAAACTTCTGGGGCGTATCATTTAACAGGTGATTGGCATTGGATTTGCTTATCACCAAAGAAAACAGCTCCGCCTAAGGCCGAGGTTTACGATAAAGCACATGAATTAAAGGTGATCGTTCATAACCTAAGTGATTTAAAATGGGCAGAAGAACATGCAACAAAAGTAAATTCGAATTGTCGATTGTTTTTGCAACCTGAGTGGAGTAAACGAGAAGACATTATGCCAATAATCGTTGATTACGTAATGGATAATCCTAAATGGAATATTTCGTTGCAAACCCATAAATATTTGAAAATACCATAAGATGAGGTTTCGTTGCATATTACTTGGGTTTTTAGCTTTCCTTTTTTCAAATGGGGTATATGCCCAATATGTTTCTAAAAATAAGAAAGCGAATACGTCATTCGAAAAAGCTCAACGTTCTCGAGTGCCCACAGAATTTGAAGCTTTGTTGAAGGAAACTATTGAAATAGATTCTGCTTTTATTGATGCATATTATATGCTAGGAGATTTATATTGCAGCAATGATATGTATGAGAAGGGGATTAATTATTATCAGTTAGCTATCGATAAAGATAAACGGCCAGCAGTTAAAAGCTTCATTTTGATTGGGAGAGCAAAAATGGAGAATAACGATTTTGATGGGGCAATTAGTAGTTTTAATATCGCATTGAAGGATAAAAATATTTCTATAGCTAGGCGAGTGGGAGTGAAAAAATTAGTGACTTTAGCATTATTTAGGGATTCATTAATGAAAAACCCAGTGGATTTTAATCCTATTAATATGGGTTCAAATATTAATACGGAGCATCAAGAATATTGGCCTACGCAAACTGTTGACAAGGAAACTTTTATGCTGACGAGAAACGTTGTAAGTGGTTATTATCCAAATGGATTTCCAAAAATGGCCGAGGATTTTTATATATCAAAAAAAGCCCAAGACGGAACTTGGGGGCTTGCTAAAAATGTTGGGCCTCCAATTAATACAAAGAAAAATGAAGGTGCTCTTGCTCTTGCACCTGACGGCAGGTTTGTGTACTTTGTTGGCTGTAATCGCGAAGATGGAAAAGGAAGCTGTGATATATATATAGCAATCAAAGATGGTGATTTATGGAGGTCACCTATGAACTTAAAACCTATAAACACTAGTCGGTTTGAAACAGCTCCGTCATTTTCGTCAGACGGTAAAACATTATATTTTGTTCGTGGAATTAGTATGGATAAAGGGAATAATATTTGGAAATCTGAATTTGATGTAATTACTCAACAATGGGCAACGCCTGAACCGATTGAAGAAATAAATACGGATGGTGAAGAACAAGCACCGTTCATTCATCCAGATGGGCAAACCTTATATTTTATTTCGGATGGTCACCCTGGTCTTGGGGGGAGAGATATTTTTTATAGTAGAAAAGGTGTAGATGGGAAATGGGGAAAGCCAATAAATATTGGATATCCAATAAACTCAAAAAACCATGAAAATGGATTATCTGTAAGTTCGGAAGGATTAGTGGCTTATGTTTCTTCTGCTAAAGAGGGCGGCTATGGGTCGTTAGATTTATATTCATTTGAGTTGCCAGAATATGCCCGGCCACAAACGGTAACCTACGCAAAAGGTAAGGTATATGATATGTACACTAAATTGCCATTGGGTGCTATATTTGAACTTATCAATGTGGAAACAGAAGAGGTGGTAGTTCGTTCTGAATCGGATAGAAAAAACGGTGAATTTTTAGTTTGTTTACCCATTAATAAGGATTATGCATTGCATGTTTCTAAAGATGGATATCTGTTTTATAGCGAGACATTTTCACTAGCTGCGCAAGGAAGTGCAGCTGACCCGTTTATTCTTGATGTGCCTTTGCAGCCAAAAAAAGCAGGTGGAACAGTTGTTTTGAAAAACGTTTTCTTTAAGACTAATAAGTTCGATTTGCTTTCACAATCACAAGCAGAATTGAACAAATTGTCAAAATTTTTAAAAGACAATGCAATGATGAAGATTGAGCTCGGTGGACATACCGATAATGTTGGGGATATTGCAAAAAATCAAATTCTATCTGAAAACAGGGCTAAAGAGGTTTTAGATTATTTGGTAAAGAATGGAATTGAAGAGTCGAGGCTTGCATTCAAAGGCTATGGTGCTTCTAAACCTATTGCTACTAACGACACACCCGAAGGTCGGCAGCAGAATAGACGAACAGATTTTACAATTATTGCGCTGGAGTAGTCTTAAATCGGAATGAGAATAGCTGTAAATACCAGATTGCTAATTAAGGATAAACTCGAAGGCATAGGGTGGTTTTCATATGAAGTACTTAAAAGCTTATCGGTTAATCATCCTCAACATGAGTTCATTTTTATTTTTGATAGGGCTTACAGTGAAGAGTTCATTTTTTCGAGCAATGTTACTCCAGTAGTTATTGGGCCGCCTGCTCGCCATGTTTTTCTTTATTATTTATGGTTCGAGTTTTCGGTGCCAAAAATTTTAAAAAAGTATAAAGTGGATGTATTTTTCTCGCCAGATGGTTATTTATCATTGCGCACGAATGTCCGGCAGGTTCAGGTTATCCATGACCTGGCGTTTCTCAAATTTCCAGAGCATATTCCGTTTTTAGAAAGAAAATATTATAATCGATTTTTTCCAAGATTCGCTCAAAAAGCTGCTAACATAATAACCGTTTCTGAATTTTCAAAAAGTGATATCGTAGAACAGTATGGAATTGATGCTAATAAAATAGATGTTGTTTATAATGGAATGTCTGCGCTGTATGTTCAACTATCTGATCCAGAGAAGCAAGTTGTTCGAGATATTTATTCAAATGGTTTTCAGTACTTCATATATGTCGGATCTATTAATCCGAGAAAGAACATTGGCCGATTATTGGAAGCTTTCGATTTATTTTGCGAATCGGCCGATTGTAAT
Organism: Flavobacteriales bacterium; assembly: GCA_018669945.1. Lineage (GTDB taxonomy): Bacteria > Bacteroidota > Bacteroidia > Flavobacteriales_G > NORP312 > NORP312. The sequence continues at coordinate 12,242 of JABHTA010000116.1, read as the reverse complement.
ACTAAGCTTTTAATAGTTGGAGAGAAAATGTGGCCTGATTCTCATTTAGCAGCTGTGTTTGAATCAATGAAAAACAAAGAGAGAGTAGTTTTTACGGGAAGGTTAAAGCAAGAAGACCTGGTTAAAGTAATGGCATCAGCTCTTGCTCTTACATACGTTTCACTGTTTGAGGGGTTTGGTATACCAATAATCGAAGCGATGCAGTGCGATGTTCCTGTAATAACATCAAATGTGAGTTCGATGCCTGAGGTTTCTGCGGATGCGGCATTGCTAGTAGATCCTAATTCCGTTGATTCAATAAAAAAGGCAATGCTGCAAATTGCAACCGATGGAGAGTTAAGAGCTAATTTGATTAATAAGGGGAATTTTCAATCTCAATTATTTAGTTGGGATAAGACAGCTGAAGATATTGGGAGGATACTATTTGGGAAATGATTTTAGCTTGATGTAACTTGATTGATCGAGTATAAAGTAGTTTTTATTTAGTCGAGAGGCGCTATGTTTTAAATAAAAAGGAGCTCCTAGTAATAAATTGTTATCATTTAAATTAATAGAATTTAATTCTTGGCTCCGCAAAGGGTATATAGTTTTTGAATTTTCTTTCCCGCTGGCAGAAGAAAGGAGCAACGTTTCATAAGGAATGGCCCATGTTATTGCGTTCTTATTGTCATTAATTTCATTTAGTGGTACAATAATCTTTTTTGTAGAATTAAATATTTCGTTATTAAACGCAAGCAAGTATTTGTTTTGTATGGTAGCGTGTTCAATACGCATCGATATAATGACTGCTAAGCCAATTACTGAGCTAAAAATGAAATAGCTTTTAGTATAGTTTTTGTCTAGGGTCTTTTTTGATAATACCTCAACTAGAAAAAAGACAACAACCGAACAGAACGGAAGTAATGCTCTCTCTTTCATCATGTTAGCTCCTCCTTTGTAAAACAGTATAAGAAGAAATAATAGCATAATTGACGAAAAAAAAGTATAAAAATGTACGAACGTTTTTCTTTTATACATGTTAAAAGCTAATAAAATTAAGGCTAGTGTGGACGTGAGGTATAAAAAAGTAATATTTCTAAAGTAGAAGACCCAGTTCGACATTCTACTATGGAATGATGCTAAGATATCTTTGAGATCAAAAAAATGGCCTTCATATGAATCACTTTCTGTGAATAAGAGTTTTAAAATAACGAGAACTGCTATAAAAACTGGATAGACATAACTTGTAGATGTTAAATAATTTTTATTCTGCATAAGATAAAAACCTAACAAGGTAAGAATGACTAAAAGTGATATGGGATGGGTAAGAAAAGAAAGAAGAATTAAAAGAATTCCACCAACAATACGAAGAAGTGATGTCAGTTTTATAGTTGAAGAAATCCAGGCATAAAATAAAAAGCTATACACCAAGGCTTGATGGGTTTCTGTAACACAATGGAAAAACGTGTTTCCATAACCAGTAACCAGAGATAACGCAAGTGCAACTCCTATTTTTTTATTTTTTAGGGGATATGATATCATCAAAAAAATAAGGTAATACCAAATGACAAACCAACCTGAAAATACTAACAATATCACTTTTAATGGGGCACCTAAATTAACTAATAACACTACAGGCCATTTTGTAAGAAAAGCACCATATCTTCCTGCTTCATAGGTTAAGGACTCAGCATTTATTAACTTAAATATGTGATAGGCTGAATCAATAAATGCAACTCTTTCTAAGTAGAATATCAGAGATAAAATAAATAGTATTAAGAATATTAAGTGTGAGGCCCTTATGAGAAATTTCATTACTCGAACACAACTTGTTTATAAACGACTTGGCCATCTAAGTTAAGTTCTAGGAGATATATCCCTTTTACTAAAGATAGATTTTCTATTGTTGCTAGATTATTATTAATGTGCAAAACAATGGGGATAAGTTGTCCAAGAACGTTATATAATTTAGCATCTATTATTGTCTTTTCTGTAGATATATTAATTTTATTGTTAGAGCTAGGGATAGGGTAAATAGTTATGTTTTTGTCTAAATTATTTTTGGTAAGACTATTAAACTGAATAGGATGGTTAACAGTATTTGTGTCTTGTTGAGATGTGTAGTTTGATGAGTCTGAATCAATTGAACTAGATGATTTGTAAACTAATATGTCGGAATATCCGAATCCAAAACTTTTAGTATTTCCTAAGATAGCAAAATGATTATCTGATGTAAGAATAATATCATTACCTACATCTGCATCGTTACCGCCAATGTTTGCATTGTTAGCCCAAAACCCTCCTGTTGGACTGGTTACTAATACTTCAATACTATTAACACTGTTGTCGTTTGTGCCTGCTATTACCATAGACCCACTACCTCTATTACTAACTGCACTCCCAGTATTAACGGTGCCATTGCCATATTGCTTATCCCATTCAAATATGCCCAAGTTGTCAAACTTAGTCATATACATTTTGCTCTGTGTAGAACTAATATTATTAGTTCCAAAACAGATGTAACCAGTGGTATCATAGTATTGAATAACGCTATTGTAATTTTGATTTTCTGGCCCCCCGTAATTAGAGAACCACTCTGTGTTACCTAAATTGTCAATTTTTAGAATTATCCCATCTGCTCCTCCATCTGAGTAGGTATTTGAATTCCCACAAATTATTAGATTTCCATAATATGTTTCGAATACAGAATTAGCTCTTTCCTCTAAGTTTCCGCCAAAAGTTTTGGTCCAAAGTGTGTCTCCAAATTCGTCTACTTTTACGATCCAAACATCTGTTTCTCCAGCTCCATAGCTGTAGGTTTCTCCAACAAGAACAAATCCATCATCAGAGGTAATATCCATAGAAAAGCATCGGTCCCAGTTCCATCCACCATATGTTTTTGTCCATAGCGTATCTCCAATGCTATCTGTTTTAAGAAGATAAAAATCATAACCACCAGCTCCAAAACTGTTTGTGTAACCAGCAATAACATATCCTCCATCCGAAGTTATTTCTACATCATACCCCCAATCGATATTAGATCCACCATAAGAGCGAGACCACTCATAAATCCCTAATGAATCAATTTTTAGGAGATACACATCAGATTGACCGTAACCAAAGCTTCCTGTTGCTCCTGTGATAACATATCCTCCATCTGCAGTTTGCTCAATATCCTGTCCGAAATCATCTCCAACACCTCCGAAGACATTTCTAAACGTATTTACTTGAGCGGATGTGTTAATCGTTCCAATAAATAAAGTCGTGATTAAAAGAGTGTACAACTTTGTTTTCATTTTAAAGTCTAATATTTAACCCGCCAAAAGCGCTGAATCCGCCAAAATATCTCGAAGCAATAAGGCCTTCTAGGTTGTTCGTTCCTGCAAATAATCCTATTGAGTTGAATTGGGCACGAATATTCATCCCAAAAGAAAGTTTGGTGTAGCCCCCATAGCTTAATCTGCCAGCTGTAATTATTTTTTTTGTAATATTATACTGCTCTTCAACAAATAATAATGGTGTGTAGTTAGCGTTAATTCTATAGCTAATTCCTATATTTATAGCTAACTTTTCGTTATGCTGTTGTTTTATATCAAGAGAGATTCTTGTTGGTAGATATGTGGTAAATTTACCAGTTTTTAGATAGGTATGAGAATCGACAATGCTATCTACACTTATTTCTTGAATTAATGAATCGTGTATTTCTTGAATGTTTTTTATGTGATAACCTTCATATAATAATGAATCAGAACTAGTAATGGATTGAGATTTTGATGACCAGTTGATAAAACCTAAATCATTAATCTCAATTTTCATGTAATTATTAGAATTCTCGACAGAATTATAGCTAAATTGATACATTAAGTCAGTCGAGAACCCATATCCATTAGAGGGTAAATACCTTTCATTCTCAAGGTTAGTTTGACGATAGGTGAAATCCCAATCCATGGCTATTTGATCACCGATATCACTGGTAAAAAAACTAAGTTGAGGTACTGCGTATGAAAGGTATCTACTACCATTGAGATATGATGCGCTGAAAGCTATTTTTTGACCAAGGCCGTTGTCAAAGTATAATCCAGTTTGCAGCTGCTGGTATTTGAAGAGCTTGAAGTCGAAACCGCTAATATCAATGGATTCGCCAGCGAATTGTTTGTTGCCCTCGAACACTAACCTGAATAAATTTTCAGGAACAGATAAGTTAGTATGTGCTCGGTCATAAAGGCCAATGAACCAATTGAGTCGATATGGATTTCTTCCCATGAAACTTTTTAACCGAATTGAAGAATAAGCCCCATAGTTTGCATCCAAACCAAGTTGGTTGAAATTCCCCATCTTATTGATGGAACCTTCTTTTATTTCTTTTGTAAGATATTCGCCTTGGTAGAATGTTTTGGCAAATTGATTAGTGATGGCTGACGAATTGTATTGAATTTCTCCATAAGCACCTGTCACAAATTTATTAGAATCAGAATCATAAATTTTAAGTGTGAATGCAGTTTGTCCGAGTGCTAAATTAAATGCGAAAATTACTGCTGATATTGTAATTAGAAACCTCATTCGTTGGGATCGATTACATAATTGAAATCTCCAACAAGAGTCATGTCTATTTTATAATAATCATAAACCTGCACATAATCGGGGTAATCAGGTGTTGTAAGTGTAAAATCGGTCTTTATATATCGGGCGTTGTATAGTGCGTCAATTTTTGCGGTATTTATCACCCCACTAATTTTTGAACGCTTAGGGGAGACAACAACATTGTAATTATCAAGTATTCCTGCTTCAACAATGGAATTTTCAACAAGTATCGAATCAATTATAGCATAACTTTCGTCAAGTAGATATAATTGTGTAGTGGCAGTGAATGGATACCAATTGTATGCATATAAGTGAATAAAGCCATCTATTATGAGATAACGATCGTCTATTGTTTTTTCTCCCATGTCAAATTCTACAGTATCGCTAAGTGTAAATTCATTTGTGGCAACTGACATAGGAATTTCCATGTCTAAGAGCACCTCAATGCCAAAATCCTTATATATGAAATCATTATGAGAAGATATATGTCCAAAGGGATTTATTTGTAAATCGAAACCATAATCAATTTGATTCGGAATAATTTCGAAAAGTTTATCTACATTAGAATTATTATTATCGAGCCCGATAGAGTAGGACGATGCAATTATTGGTGGTGAGGCGACTCCAGTTTCTTGCGCCCGGTCAATATTGAGCGAATTAGCAAGTGCGATGCTGTTTAAAACGCTTGTTCTACCTATCTCAATATTGCTCATAGAAATTGTATTGACGTCTATTTGAATATCTACGCCAGCTCCATTTATTATTTCGAAATTCATATTTAATGATTCAATATCTATATCACCCCCTGTGAAATTAGATAGAAAATGAAATTCTTCTCTACCCAAGTTGCTATACGAATCGTCACCAAAATAACCTCTGGCGTATTTGGGTTGAATATTATTAAAAGTGTAGCTAATCTCTATATAGTCATTCAATTGACTAACCAAAGTATCTCCTGAGGGGTCTACCATAGCAGATATCTGAGCAACCAGTGTATTATAGCTATTTCCATTTAATCCTTTTAAATCTAGATAATAGTTCGATAAATTATAGGAAGCAGAAATAACTGATGGGCTGGATACACTTCCTGCGGGAATTGATTCAGAAATTACAAGTTTATTGCCATTTTTGGTTGCTGAGGATAGTTCATAGCTAACAATAGTTGGTTCACTAAATGTTGATTTGATTGTTACATCAATACTACCTGAATTTATTATCGCCTCCACTAATTCAGTATTGCCAATTTTTAGCATGGTTTCTTGATTTTGGGCAAGGTCGACAGAAAATCCGGGAGCAAAACTGACAAAGATTAATGTATCTATTCGCTCAGATATCGCAGTGTCCGGTATGCTAACAAGTGAATCTAGGCTAAATTTGAATAAAGAGTTACTGAATGTAAGCATTAACGCTCCGGAAGAATCTGGGTTAAGTTCATCGTAATTAGATAAATCGTAAAGATTGACAGATGTTTTAATTAGTGGAACTAATTCATCTGCATTCCATTGTGAATTTTGGTCTCCTTTTTTGCATGAAATAATACTCAAAGAGAATAATAAAATATTGAGAATGGTGATATACTTACTTGCTAACAATCTAAATTTAATTATTTGAAGCAAAATTATGAAAATAAAGCCTTAAATTTGCATTAGTATTAATGTATTCTTACGTTTTTATGCAGAGATAATGAAGTGGAGAAAGCGATATTATGGTTCATGGTTTATTGCTTCTATAGTAATGTTTTTACTGTCTTTTCTTTGGCATGGAGTCTTTCTTAATGACATAGATAAAGTTACGTATCCACTTTGGTTATATTATGGGTTAGCAGCTTTTGTTTATCTGTGTATTGGGTTTATTGTTACCGTCTTGGCAACTAAAGTAAATTTATCTTCAAGAAAGTATGCGAATGGAGGGTTTTTAGGAGGTGTCTTAGGCTTTTTCTTTTATTTAGTTGCCTTTGTTTTGGGCATTTCCTTTACTGGTGGAAATGAGCTGAGTCATGTTGCTATTGATTTTATGTGGCAGATAATCGAAACTGGTATGGGTGGTTTGGTCGCTGGATTTATGTATGAGGTCTATAAAGACATGAGTAAAATTATAGTTGACTAATAGTCATATTTAGATTTCCACCATTGTTTTAAATTTTTTCTAATTTCATTTTCACGGATGTTGTTATTCGGTTCGTATAGTTTTGATCCAATTAGTTCTTTTGGCAAAAATTCCTCTTCAGTGAAATTTCCTTCATATGCGTGTGCGTATTTATAATCTTCCCCATGCCCGAGGTCTTTCATTAAAGAGGTAGGAGCATTTCTAATATTTAAAGGAACAGAAAGGTTTCCAGTTTGTTTTACGAGTTGTTGAGCTCTATTTATTGCTTCGTAACTCGAGTTGCTTTTGGCTGATGAGGATAAGTAAATTACAGTTTGAGACAATGTAATTCTACATTCTGGATAACCAATAGCATTAACTGCTTGGAAACAGTTGTTCGCTATTACGAGAGCTGTAGGATTAGCATTTCCTACATCTTCAGAAGCAAGAATTAAAAGTCTGCGAGCAATAAATTTTGGATCTTCACCACCCTCAATCATTCTTGCTAGCCAATATACAGCAGCGTTGGGGTCACTTCCTCTAATTGACTTGATAAACGCAGAAATAATATCATAATGTTGGTCGCCATCTTTGTCGTAACGAATAATGTTGGCCTGAATAGTTTTTGAAACCAGTTCATTAGTAATTGTAACTGTTTTTTTATCGACAGCGTTTATAACCAGCTCTAGGGCATTCAATAGTTTTCTTGCATCACCGCCAGAGATTCTTAGGAGCGATTCGGTTTCTTTAAGTATTACCTTCTTCTTTTTTAGGTCAACATCTGTTTTCAGTGCAAGCTCAATTAATGCGTTAAGGTCTTCTTTTTCTAGTGTCCTAAGAACATAGACTTGGCACCTTGAAAGTAATGCTGAAATTACTTCAAACGATGGGTTTTCTGTTGTAGCACCGATTAGTGTAATAGTTCCGTTCTCCACGGCACCTAGTAAAGAATCCTGTTGGGATTTACTAAATCTATGAATTTCATCGATGAATAAAATGGGGTTGTTCGTTCCGAAAAATCCTTGACTTTTTGCTCTTTCTATGACTTCTCTAACGTCTTTTACCCCTGAATTTATAGCACTTAGGGTGTAAAAAGGTCGATCTAGTTTTTCTGAAATTATTTTCGCTAATGTTGTTTTCCCCACACCTGGAGGTCCCCATAAAATTATTGAAGGTAAATGTCCAGAATCAATTACTTTTCTAAGAACGCTATCTTTCCCTATTAAATGTTCTTGTCCGATGTAATTATTGAAATCATTAGGTCGCAGCCGTTCGGCAAGAGGTATGTTATTTGCATGCATAGTTAACCTTGATATGTTTCGTAATTATCCGGTTTGTCGCGCTTCCATCTTCTGTGTGTCCAAAGCCAATATTCCGGCGCCTCTAATATTTGCTCTTCTAGTATTTTAACGTGTTTTTCAGTAAGCGCGGTTGGTTTTTCAGTAAGCGGACTATCACTGACTAATATAACCTCAACGCTATAATATCCTCGTTTTTCTTTCCGAATTGCTGCGTAAACCATTGGCCAATTATACTCTCGTGCGTATTTTTCTGCTCCCAGAAACACCGGTGTTTCTTGATTGAGAAACGTCATCCAATGACATCTATTAACTTTGTGTGGGGTTTGGTCTCCCACAAAACCAGGTAAGACCGGAGTATTATTGTTTTCCTTTAACCAAGGTTTAACTTGGTCTGTAGGCACTAAAGCCAGACCAAACTTTCCACGAGAAGACCTCAATCTTTTATCCCAAAAATCACTTTTTAATTGATGGAAAATACCCATTGTTTTATGATTAAGAAAAATCCCCATAGATAGAGCGCCCCATTCCCAATTTCCATAATGGGCCGTTACTCCAATTACACTATTGCCATTATCATAGTACTTGTTAAGCATTTCAACATTTTTGAATGTAAAACGCTCACGAATATCTTTTTCAGAAATAGTAAACGTTTTAAGTGTTTCGACTATGATATCACAGAAGTGTTTAAAGAATTTCTTTTCGATGGTTTTAAGCTCTTCTAAAGATTTTTCAGGAAAAGAATTCTTCAGATTTGATTCTACAACCTTTTTTCGGTATCCAATTACTCGGTACATGAGCAAGTATAAAAAGTCTGAAAACAGATATAAAAGCGGATAGGGAAGTGCTGATATCGGTATGATAATCAAGTAATAAAAGAAGTAGTTTAAAAGTATCACTGGCGACCTAAATTTTTAGAGCCTAAAAGTATTGATAATACTCAGAACAATTGAATCTAATTTCATAGTTTAGCTTCATGGCCGTGAATAAGTATGCTGCGATTCGTCATCGGATTATCGACCAAAAGATAGGTAATAAGTACCAACCGTACCCTACTAAGGAAAGTTTACGTCAAGCTTGTGAAGAATCATTATACGGTGGAATTTCTGGTAATAATATTTCTAATTCAACAATTGAAAAGGATTTGAATTACCTGAAGATGGAATACGATGCGCCCATTAAGTTTAGCAGATCGCACAACGGTTATTATTACGAAGAAGAAGGGTATAGTATAGATTTGAATACTGATCAAATTGAGGCAATTAAGATGGCCGCAAACGTATTATCTCAATTTAAAAATACAGAAGTCTTTTCCGAATTTCATTCTGCTATTGATAAAATTTTAGATCGCGTAAATATTTCACCAGATATTCAGGATAAGGCTATTCAACAATATGTTCAGTTCGAGAAATCTCCTGTTGTTTTTGGAACAGGTTACTTGGGCGACATATTGCAAGCAATAAAAAATAAAGTTTCGATTACTATTGGTTACAAAAAGTTTCAAGCTACCGATGAAAAGGAACGATCGATCAATCCATACTTATTAAAAGAATACCAAAATAGATGGTACGTTATTGGTTACGATAATTATGATGGTTTTGTGAAAACATATTCGTTAGATCGAGTGACTAAGCTATTAATAGTAGGGAAGTCTTTTGAGATAGATTCGGGCTTTGATTATGATCGATTTTTTAAATACAATATTGGTATAACGACATTAGATAAAGAGCCTGAGGACATCTTACTTTCGGCATCTCCATTAGAAGGCAGCTATTTAAAAAGCCAACCACTTCATTGGTCGCAAAATGTTATTATTGATAACGAAAATGAATGTAAAATACGATTACGAGTTGTAGTTACTAAAGAGTTAGCGATGAAAATTCTTTCAATGGGTGGCGGAATAAAAGTCATTTCACCAAAATCTCTCAAAAATCAAATTGCTGCAGAGATAAAAAAAGCTAGCAGCAATTATTTCTAGATTTTTCGCTAGAAGTACACCGTAAACAGCTTACGTTTTACTTTTATAGCATTGTTTTTAACATTTAAACGAAGACTATGAATACTATATAAATAACAATTTATACAACTTTGTTAATTACTGATACGGCCTTTAGATTATTTAACAAATCAGCTAATAAATTAGAAAGATTCTATTAAATTTACCAAAAGTAAAGGTATCTAAGAATGTGAACTAAATAGTTTAATTATGAAGTATATTCCAATTTATTTATACCTGTTTATAATACTGAGTATTTCTTGTAGTAAGCTCGAACCTCACGAAGCAACTTCTGGTGAAGCGGATTTTACTTCTATTGTAGCTCTTGGAGGTAATTATTTGTCGGGTTATTCTAATGGTGCAATCTCAAGAACCAGCCAAGAAAACAGTTTGGCAAATTTAATAGCGAATCAACTTCAAGAAGCGGGCGGTGGAGAATTTAACCAACCTACTATTGACGATGAAGATGGTTTGGGATTAAATATACGACCTTGGGATAGTGATTTCCATTCTAAAAGTCATTTGGGAGATCGAACAGATTGCGAAGGTGAAGTAAGTTTTGGGCCGGTAAAATCATTATTTAACTCAAATGAAACTTCGTTGCTTGGGTCTATTTCGGGGACGTTTCATAATTATGCGACACCATACGTAACAATGGCGCAGTACGATGATGCTTCTTTAGGATTATCATACGACAATGGCGGTAGTCCTTATTATAGCCGATTTGCATCATCAACAATTATGGATGACGTGATGGCAAAAAACCCAACGTTTTCCATTTTGTGGTTGGGTATGGAAGAAATATATGGTTATGCTATGCGTGGTGGCACTGGATCACATATTCCTTTACCAGAAAATACAAAAATTGACTCCATTTTAAAAGTAATAAGCAGTTCAGGGGGTAAGGGAGTAATTGCAACAATTCCATCAATAGAGTCTTTTCCATATTTTAATTTGATACCCTATAACGGTGCTAGTATGAGTCAAAATGAAGCAGATTCGTTAAATGATGTTATGATTTCTGGTGGTCCAGATTTTGATCATATTCGATTTGTTGAAGGAGATAATGGTTTTGTATTTGGTGATAGTACTTATCAAAGTGGAGTATCGCAGATGAAAGAAGGGGACAAACTACTTTTTTCGTTGCCATTGGATTCGGTTAAATGTTGGTTTGTTGGTTTGTTAGCTAGGGTAATTCCAGATATTCATTCTTTGAATCAATATGAATTAGCCATTATTGAAAACGCTATTGTTGCATATAATAGCTATATTTCTTTAAAAGCTCAAGAATACGGATTCGCTCTTGCAGACATTAATGCTTATTTTAAGCAAGTAGAAAGTGGGGTGTTATGGAACGGAGTTGGTTACGATTTAGAATTTGTAAGTGGCGGATTTATTAGTTTGGATGGATATCACCCAACCAGTAGAGGTTATGCTTTAATCGCAAATCAATTTATTGAAGCGATAAATGAAGAGTACGATGCGTCAGTTCCCATGACCACATGCACAGATTGCAGAGGCACTGAATTTCCGAAGGAGTAATTTATATGCTATAAAGTTTATGAAGCGAGTAAATACCGCTAACCAACTGGTGCTGGTTAGCGATATTATGTCCAGCTTTATTCGATAACTACGATCTGCTTAACAGAGCCTGTTTCATCACTTAGTTTAATGATGTATTGTCCAGATTTAAAGCCGCTTACGTTAATCATTTCACGGTCATTATTTAGATGACTACTATAAACTTTCTTTCCTAATAAATCAAGAATATCGATATCGTAATCGTTAACCAATCCAGAAGTTATAGTGATAAATTCTGAAGCAGGATTTGGGTAAACTGAGAATTCAGCTTTGTTTATATTTAAATCACTGATTGACAGGAATAGTGCAGCATCAGAACAAGTAAATGGATCTCCGCAAGTAAACTGGGCAAGAAATCCGGTCATATAAGTAATAGTAGTATCGTAATACTCATTAGAAAACACATGTGGCGTGTGGTCTGCTCCGTTAAACTGCTTGTAACAGTTGTTTACACCTACAGCATCTGCTTGCGAAGATATGGCAGCGCTGCCATCAACTTCCATGATTTCGAATATGCCAGACATGTAAAGTATATCTGAGTTGTAAGGAACTGTTCCATCTTGATTACCGTGTAAATTTAATACAGGAATACCACCAGCAGTTAACCATGATTTATCTCCAAGCGCACCTGAAATATTTACAATTGCGTTAACCTTAGAAGAATAACCAGGATTACCTGAATTACCTTCTAACCCTCCTGTTAGGCCTGGTTCACCAATCGT
>JABHTA010000133.1 GCA_018669945.1 Flavobacteriales bacterium | reverse complement strand
GCCTTGTTAATTACTGGGTTAGTTAGCATCGGTGGAGTTATTCTTGTCGCAAAAAAGAAAAGCTCAATAGGTGTTTTTGCAGGAATATCAATTACCTGTATTATTGCAATTGTTGGCTTTTTGTTTTGGACTTCTTACCTCTACAATAAACAGTTCGCCCTGATTGAAAAAGCAGACGTCAATAAGCTAGACAAAAAAACCGCTGACGGAAATAACTATTATCACTCTCCTACCTCTGTTTCTATTGAAAACGGAATGTACGTCTACCACCATATTTGCGAAAATGAAATCGCAGAAGCTTGGAAGATTAGATCTTCAATTCCTTGGAATGGAAAAAACACAAAAGGAAAAAATATTCAAGGAGCAATGTATCGATTCCTAACATCTAAGGGTTTGAGAAAAGACAAAGCCGGTATCAATGCACTTTCTGCCAAAGAAATTACCGCGATAGAAAATGGTGTAACCAATATTGACCTCATCAACAAAAGTGCTTTATTTAAAAGAATTCACCAAACCATATGGGAACTTGGTAATTATCAAATGGGAATTCCTGCTGGGGGGAACTCACTAACACAGCGTTTCGAATTTTGGAAGGCTGCACTAATTATTAGTAAAAAAAACTTGTTTTTTGGTGTAGGCACAGGCGATGTTAAACAAGCATATTCAGATCTCTACAACAAAGATGACTTTGGCCTAGGAACCAAATACCGCAAACGAGCACACAATCAATACCTTACATTTTTAGTGACATTTGGACTATTCGGTTTTGTGTTCTTTCTTGTTTCTATGATTTATCCGATTACGACAAAACAACATCCGCTATTCTATGTTTTTATAGCAATTATCCTTATTTCTTTCCTAAACGAAGACACATTAGAAAGCCAAGCAGGTGCAACTTTTTTTGCAGGGTTTTATGGATTATTAGCGGGGGCGTCACTCCCAAAAATATACCCGCTTAACACGTTGCGAAATACTAGTTAATACTTCGTAAGGTATCGTATCTAGATCTTTAGCTATATCGAGAAGAGAGTAGTTTTTATCACCAAATATCACAACAGCATCTCCTTCCTTACAGTCAATACTCGAAACATCGAGCATACACATGTCCATACAAACATCACCAACCACGTTTGCTAATGTTCTATTAACAATCATATTTCCCTTTCCGTTTCCTAACCTCCTGGAATAACCATCTGCATAACCAATCGCAACAGTTGCAATTCTAATGTTTTGGTCTGCAATTCCAGAACGGTTGTAGCCAACAGTTTCACCCTTTTTAACATTTCGTATCTGAGAAATACTAGATTTCAAAGTCGCTACTTGCTCTATGTTTCGTTGTGTTTTTGGGGTTGCACCTACTCCATGAATTCCTATCCCTATTCGAACCATGTCGTATTGTGAATCAGGAAATCTCTCAACACCAGAAGAGTTTAAAATATGCCGATCAAATCGATAAGACAAACTCGTTTCAATGTTTAGCGCCATTGCATCAAACTTGGAAAGCTGAGATATAGTATACTCGTCATATTTTTTATCTCCACTTCCAACTAAATGAGAAAACACCGATTTAACTTTAATAAGCACATTATCCTCTAATATAGCTAGAAGATCTGATAGTTGTTCTTCTTCAAAACCCAAACGGTGCATTCCGGTATCCAACTTAATATGTATAGGAAAAACAGAGTCATCAGAAAGCGAACTTGTCTTGAGTATCTCAATAAACCCTTGCAATAATTCTAAATTATATATTTCTGGCTCAAGCTTATGTTTTATCATAGAATGAAATGCATCTCTCTCAGGATTCATAACCATAATCGGAGTCTTAATTCCAGCTTTTCTAAGAGCAACACCTTCATCAGTATAAGCAACACCTAGATAATCCACATTGTTAAATTGCATGATACTCGCAATTTCATGAGTTCCGCTGCCGTAAGAAAAGGCTTTGACCATTACCATAACTTTAGTTGATGGTTTTAGCAACGAACGGTAATAATTAAGGTTGTTTTGAATGGCTGTTAGATTAATTTCCAAAACCGTTTCATGACTTTTCTGCTCAAGTTCCCTACTAATTTTTTCGAATTGAAAAGCACGAGATCCCTTAATTAATATAGCCTCATTTTCAAATTGAAGCGTGTGCAATTCTGCTATTACATGTTCAGTCGTTTCAAAAAAATTTGCATCCATGAGCTCAAACCAATCTTGATTCTGCAACAACTGCTCACCCACCCCAATTATTCTATCAATATTTTTAGATCTTACTAGCTGAGCAATTTCTTTATATAACGCACTCGCGTCTTGACCAGATTCGTATATATCAGATAAAATTAAAGCCTTCTTCGAATGTTGGTGTTGTTGATTCAGTAAATCCAGAGCGATACCCAAAGACGCAATATCAGAATTATATGAATCATTGATTAATGTATTTCCGTTTATTCCCGCTTTTAATTCTAATCGCATAGTTACGGCAACTAACCCAATCATTCGTTCAGCAATTAACGAATTTTTATACCCGTTTTCTAGTAGGTACAACCAACAATGAATTGCGTTTTCTATTGAAGCGTTATCGGTAAACGGAATTTCAATTTTTATTTCATTTTTTGCATAAATTGCATCTATTTTGCTTTTTTTGCCTGTTTTTTTAACTTTTTTGACGTAAAAGTTACATTTTTCATCATTTATCGACCATGAAATTTTCTTAATATTTGCAAGTTTTGAAACACCATGTGCTATCGCTGTATAATCAGAACAATAAAAAATACGCTCAGCATCCTTAGCTAAGGAAAGTTTCTCTTTTGCTTTATCAAATCTGTCTGTAAAATTTTCGTCATGTGCCTCATGTATATTTGTCAGGATAACGTCATTTGGTCTAATAATTTTCTGCAACAAGACCATCTCTCCAACTTTTGAAATCCCCGCTTCAATTAAGGCTAATTCATTATCTTTACACATCTTCCATACTGAAAGAGGAACTCCAATTTGGGAATTGTAACTCTTTGGGCTTCTAACCACATTTAAATCGGCTTGAAGTAATTGAAACAACCATTCTTTAACAACCGTTTTCCCATTACTTCCTGTAATACCGATAAGGGAATAATTAAACTTTTGCCGATGAATCTTTGCGACTTCTTGCAATGCAACTAATGTATCGTTAACTATAACTTGGCAACAATCATTAGGTAATTCGAGTTCTCTAGAAAGCAAAAAACTTTTAAAACCTCGCTGAACTAATTGACCAACATATTTGTGCCCGTCATGCTGTTCGCCAACAATGGCGATAAAAAGTGCTGTGCTTGGTTCAACTACTCTTCTGCTATCGATAAGCAATACCCTAATATGGTTTAGACTTGCTGGACCAACTATTTTTCCATTAACTATCTTGGAAATAGATGCAATATGATAGGAAATATTCATCCTAGGATAATTCTCTATCTAATTCTCTATTTTTACCAAAGCAGGCTCTGCACAAAGGTTCATACTCCTCCGTTTCTCCAAGTAAAACTAAGGACTCATTTTTACCAAAACGATGTGAATTCTGAGCCAGATTACCACATCTCATGCATATTGCATGAACTTTTGTTACATATTCTGCTGTGGCTAGAAGACCTGGTATTGGCCCGAAAGGCTTGCCTGCATAATCCATGTCCAACCCAGCAACTATGACACGTATTCCCATATTTGCCAAATCGTTACAGACGTTTATTAACTCGTCATCAAAAAATTGTGCCTCGTCAATTCCAATAACATCAACATTTTGGGCTAATATTCTGATATTTGAAGAGGATGGAACTGGGGTAGATTTGATGGTAGTCGAATCGTGAGAAACAACCTCCTCCTCATCGTATCTAATGTCGATAGAAGGTTTAAAAATTTCAACACTTTGTTTAGCGAATTCTGCTCGTTTCAATCTCCTTATTAGCTCCTCTGTTTTTCCTGAAAACATAGAGCCACAAATTACCTCAATCCAACCTTTAGAAGGAATTTCGGTAATGGAATTTTCTAAAAACATCTAGCTAATAATTCTTCTTAAGTCAACGTACAAATCTAAAGAATTTGTAGTTACTTTTGAAAACTTCAAAGCCGAAAATAATGACCGAAAAAGAAAGAGAGTTAGCTCAAGATATGTTGATCTTAATTGACACGATAAAGAATAAGACAGATTCTCTAAGTGCCGACAATAGAATTCCTGATTTACAGTTAGAAATGATTCTTTCTAAAATTGAACAACTTCATCAAAAGGCTATCGGCCTTAAATACTTAAATCAACATGCTGATGAAGTAAGCTCATCATTATATGCTGGTCAACAAGAAGTAGAACAACAAATATCGGCTCCAGAAACGCAAGAAAGCATTGGGCAACAGGCCTCAGTTCAAAAGGATGTTATCATTAATATGGATCCCACAATAGAAAAAACTCAAATTATTGAACAAAAAGACCTAAAAATTGAAAAAATCACAAACGATCTTTCCGCAATTGGTGGTTCGGCAGAAGACATTGGCGAAAAACTACAATTGCAACCTATATCAGACATAAAAAGTGCCATAGGAATTAACGATAAGTTTTTATTTATTAATGAACTTTTTGGCGGAAGTTCTGACGAATTTGAAGCAACGGTTAGATTTCTAAATCAATTATCTTCTGCAGAAAAAGCCCTACAGAGACTCGAAAAATACGGGTGGGAAAAAGAAAATGAAACTGCGCAATCATTCATCAAGTTAGTAAGTAGAAGATACCTATAAATGCTCTACATCATCCCAACTCCAATTGGTAATTTAAAAGACATTACTGTCCGTGCATTAGATTTACTCAAAGAGGTTGATTTAATATTAGCCGAAGACACAAGACAGACTAAAAAATTACTTAATCATTATGAGATTACCACCGCAATTGACTCTCTTCATCAGCACAATGAGCATAAAAAAGTTGAGTCTATTGTCGACAAATTATCAGCTGGAATTACAATAGCACAAGTTAGTGATGCGGGAACTCCTGGCATTTCTGACCCAGGATTTTTATTAATTCGTGAGTGTCTTAAACATAATATTAGAGTAGAATGTTTACCAGGCGCAACAGCTTTCGTTCCTGCGTTAGTTAAATCCGGATTACCTTGTGAAAAGTTCGTTTTCGAAGGGTTTTTGCCTCACAAAAAAGGTAGGCAAACTCGATTAAAAGAGTTAGCCACCGAAACCCGAACAATCGTGTTTTATGAATCACCTTACCGACTTGTGAAAACACTTAAACAAATTGCCGAATTTATAGCTCCAGAAAGACAAGTATCTGTTTCTCGAGAACTTACCAAAATCTACGAAGAAACAAAGAATGGAACAGTCACAGAAGTAGCTAATTATTTTGAGCAAAAGGGAGTAAAAGGTGAAATAGTAATCATTTTAAAAGGATTAGAATGAAGGCAATACAACTTGTAAAAAACGGAAACGCATCTTCCGCATTCGAGGTAAAAGCGATCGAAACACCATCACCAAAATCAGGGCAAGTATTGATTAAAGTTGAAGCTTTCGGGCTAAATTACGCAGATGTAATGGCAAGAAATGGACTATATGCTGATGCCCCGCCTCTTCCTTCGGTTTTGGGGTATGAGGCTGTAGGAACAATTAACAAGCTTGGAGCGAATGTTCAGGGTTTTGAAATTGGACAAAAAGTAGTCGCCTTTACTCGATTTGGAGCCTATGCTGAATATTGCATTGCAGATCAAAGAGCCATTGCCATTCTTCCAGAAACCATATCTAATGGGGCAGCTGTAGCTTTGGCCACACAATATTGTACTGCGTATTTCTCTGCGCTAGAAATGGTTAATTTGCACGAAGGAGATAACGTACTAATTCATGCTGCTGCTGGCGGAGTTGGTACCGCTTTAATTCAATTGGCAAAAGAAAAAAGCTGCAACATTTATGGCACAGCAGGGTCTCAATACAAATTGGATTATCTCAAACAACAAGGTGTCGATTTCCCAATAAACTATAGAAAAGAAGACTTTGCTGAGCACATTCAAAAGCTAAATGTAAGAATGGATGTCATTTTCGATCCAGTTGGTGGATCTTCTTTTAAACGTGACAAAACAATTCTCGCTCATGGTGGTAGAATAATTTGTTTTGGTGGATCTGAGCGTTCTTCTGGAGGTATTATTCAAACACTTAAGTTTGTTCTAGGTTTTGGCTTTATGTCTCCCATTGGTTTATTAATGAAGTCGCAAGGAGTAATCGGTGTAAATATGCTTCGTGTCGCGGACCACAAACCACGAGTCTTACAGCGTATAATAAAGGGCGTGATAGAGCTATTTAATCAAGGAAAAATTAAACCACACGTTGGGGGAAGTTTTAAAGCAGATGAAATTGCAGAAGCCCATAACTTTTTAGAAAACAGAAAATCGATTGGTAAGATTGTCGTTGAGTGGTAATACACTAGCTTTGCAGTATGGATTTTAGTAGAATAAAAGATTGGAATAATTTCAAAACACGTCCGTTTTTAATTAGTGGTCCATGTAGTGCTGAGACCGAAGAGCAAATGCAAACCACTTGTCAACAGCTTGCACAAACAGGGAAAGTCAACGTATTACGTGCCGGGATTTGGAAACCAAGAACTCGTCCAAACGCATTTGAAGGGGTTGGTAAAGAGGCTCTTACTTGGCTTAAGCAAGCTGGAATTGACAACAATTTACCCGTTGCAACTGAAGTAGCAAATGCCCAACATGTAGAAGCTTGTCTAAAAGCAGGAGTTGATATTTTATGGATAGGCGCTAGAACAACAGTAAACCCATTTTCAGTCCAAGAAGTTGCAGACGCACTTAAAGGCGTAGATATTCCTATATTGGTGAAAAACCCAGTTAATCCAGATTTACAATTATGGATAGGCGCTTTAGAAAGAATTCATCAAGCTGGTGTTACAAAACTAGGGGCGATTCATCGAGGTTTTTCTTCATTTCAAAAAACGGCTTATCGTAATGTTCCCAAATGGGAAATCCCGATCGAATTAAAAGCAACATTTCCTGAGATTGACATCATTTGTGACCCGAGTCATATTGCTGGAACCCGTTCACTACTGGCAACCGTAGCGCAAAAAGCAATGGACTTAGAGATGACTGGCTTAATGATTGAGTCACACGTTAATCCTGATGAAGCTTGGAGCGATGCGAAACAGCAAATAAACCCAGAAAGTCTTAATGAACTAATTGGAAATTTAACGATACGGTCAACCGAAGCCTCATCATTTGAAACTTCAAGTGAATTAACAGCTTTTCGAAAAATCATCGATGAAATTGACGAGTCGCTCATCCAAACCTTGGTGAGCCGAATGGCCTTATCTGAAAAGATTGGTCAGTATAAGTTAGACAACAATGTTACCATTCTTCAAATAAAGCGCTGGGAAGAAATAAAGAAAACTAGAATGGAACATGCTCATTGTGAAGGGCTAAATAATGAATTCGTAAAAAATTTACTGCAATTAATTCATAAAGAATCTATTCGTCAACAAACAGATGTAATGAATAAATCTGTTACAGTTGGGTAAGACTCTTAGGTGGGATATCAAGTCTGGAGGAGACGAAAAAGCTGCCTCAGCACTTGCAAAAGAGCTCACAATCTCTAAATCGCTTGCGTCAATACTTGTTCAGCGAAAAATTGACACTTTTGACAAGGCAAAAAAATATTTTAGACCAAGCTTAGATGATATTCATGATCCTTTTTTGATGAAGGATATGGATAAGGCAATTGAGAGAATTGAACAAGCACTAGGTGAAGGTGAACGAATTCTCGTTTATGGGGATTATGATGTAGATGGAACGACTGCGGTATCTCTAGTTTACTCATTTTTGGCAAAATTCACCGATAATATTGATTATTACATTCCTGACCGATATGGGGAGGGTTATGGTATATCCTATAAAGGGGTTGATTACGCTTGCGAAAATGAAATCTCGTTAATCATCGCCCTAGATTGCGGTATAAAAGCAAATGACAAGGTTGATTACGCAAATGAGAAAAATATTGATTTTATAATTTGTGATCACCACCGCCCTAGCGAAAATCTTCCTGCTGCTATAGCGATTCTCGACCCAAAAAGAGATGACTGCGACTACCCTTATGACGAACTTTGTGGCTGTGGAATTGGCTTTAAACTTATTCAAGCTTTTTCTCAAAAAAACGATTTTCCCTTCGATGATTTACTACAATATTTAGATTTAGTAGCAATAAGTATTGGGTGCGACATTGTTCCTGTTACTGGAGAAAATAGAATTCTGGCCTATTATGGTTTACAACAAGTAAATCTTAATACAAGAACAGGCATTCGTTGTATGCTGGAGCTGTTAGAGTTTAAAAAAGACCTAACAATAACTGATTTGGTTTTTGTAATCGGACCTAGAATAAATGCTGCCGGCAGAATTGACCATGCAAAAAAAGCTGTTCAATTACTCATTTCTGACACTGAAGAAGCCGCTTATGACGTTAGTAAAAGAATTAATGAAGACAATCAAAATCGAAGTGATTTAGATAAATCAATTACACAAGAAGCACTTGGAATGATTGAAGGTGTTGATTTCCTTAAAGATGCTAAATCCTGCGTTCTGCATAGCCCAGATTGGCATAAAGGTGTTGTTGGCATTGTGGCTTCAAGAGTTATTGAGACATATTACCGTCCAACAATAATTCTTACTAGCGATGGGGCAACTGCATCTGGTAGCGCAAGATCTGTAAAAGGATTTGACGTCTACAATGCCATTAATGCTTGTCAAGATATGATAACACAATTTGGCGGACATAAATATGCTGCAGGACTAACTCTGCCTACCGAAAACATTAATTCCTTTCGTGAAAAATTTGAAGAAGCAGTAGCTAGCACGATTACCGAAGAGCAACTTACCCAAAATATTGAAATTGACGCAGCTCTTACTTTAAACGAAATCACGCCAAAATTCTACAGAATTCTAGAACAACTGGCTCCATTTGGCCCTCAAAACATGCGACCAGTTTTTGTAACAACTGGCGTATTGGATACTGGTTATTCAAAAACTGTTGGCACTGACGCTTTACATCTCAAATTAAGTGTCTATCAAAAAGGTAATACCAACTTTAAACTGAATGGTATCGCATTTAATATGGGATATCATTATGCTAAAATTTCTCAAGGAATACCGTTTGATATTGTGTACAACGTTGAAGAAAACAATTGGCGAGGAAACGTATCAATTCAGCTGAAAATTAAAGATATTCGGTTCGCCTCTAACTAGTTAGGTTTTTTTCATAACTTTATACCACTAAATTAAATCCTAGCATTTTGAAAAAATTACTCGCACTTCTATTGTTATTTCCATATTCACTCTCCTTTGGGCAAGTGTCCACAGTTGATTCATTACCTAAAGAAAACTTAAACTGGTATAATCTTTCCCCAAAAAATGATAAAATTCAGGGAGTTGGGGTTGACAGAGCCTATTCAGAGTTACTAAAAGATAAGAAATCTAAAAAAACAATAGTCGTTGCCATAATAGATGCCGGAGTAGATATAAATCATGATGATTTATCAAGTTTAATCTGGGTAAATGAAAATGAAATAGCTGGAAACGGAAAAGATGACGACAACAATGGATACATTGATGACATTAATGGTTGGAATTTTCTAGGAAATTCGAAAGGCGAAAACATTAATGAAGCAAATCTAGAGCTAACAAGAATCGTAAGGAATTATAGCGATCAATTTGAAGGTAAAACTGCCACTGACATCCCTGAAATAGATAAGGTAAACTTTGATTTATACTCTAGAGCGAAAAATGAACGGCTCGAAATTGATAAGAAATACACAGCAAAGGCGAAAAAATACGAAGAGCTCAAAGATAACTTGTCGGAAGCAGAAACTGTATTAAAAAAAGAACTAAAAAAAGAAGAACTTTCCTTAGAGGATGTCCAAAATTTCAGTGCAACAGATTCTGTTCTGTTAAAACATAAATCTACTTGCACTTCAATGTATACGCGTGGTGTTTCTGTTGATTACCTTGAAGGAATAGTGGAATATTTTGAAACGTACACAAAGTATTATACCAATCTAGACTTTAATCCAAGAGCAGAAATTATTGGCGAGATTGATAAAGACCTGAAAAATAACAACTACGGGAATTCAGAAGTAAAAGGAGCGGATGCGATGCACGGAAGTTTTGTTGCCGGAATTATTGGTGGAATTAGAGGAAACGGAATTGGAATTGAGGGCATTGCTGATAATGTCCGTTTTATGGTTCTAAGAGCAGTTCCTAATGGGGATGAACACGATAAAGACATTGCTCATTCAATTCGATATGCTGTGGACAACGGAGCAAACATTATTAATATGAGCTTCGGAAAATATTATTCCCCTTATAAAAGTGAAGTTAATGCCGCCGTTAAGTATGCTGCGAGCAAAGGGGTATTAATGATCAAAGCATCAGGAAATGATGAAACAAATATTGACAAAAAAACTCAATATCCAAACCCAATTACTGAAGATGGATCGCGCATTCCGAATTGGATCACTGTTGGTGCAAATAACCAGTTAATGGGCAAAAAACTATCAGCAACATTCTCTAACTATGGCATAGAAAACGTACATATATATGCTCCAGGTGTAGGTATAATATCTACTGTGCCAGATAGCCAATATGATATGGCTAATGGTACGAGTTTTGCTTGCCCTGTTGTTTCTGGAGTTGCGGCATTAGTATGGTCATACTATCCCGAACTTACCGTGGGTGAACTAAAAGAAATTCTTCTTTCAACTGGAACAAATTACAAGAAAAAGAAAGTATATCAACCAGGCTACACTAAAGAAGAGCAAACAAAAACAAAGTTCGGAAAATTATCTTCGAGTGGAAGTATCGTAAATGCATATAATGCTCTGTTTGAAGCAGAAATAATAGTTAAGGAAAAGGCTAGAAAAGTGGCGGAAGATGCACTTAGAAATGAAATACAGAAGAAAAAAGGTTAATTCAGCACTATTCTGCCCATAAAAGCGGAAAGTTTCCTTTTTAATTCTGTCAATCTCTTTTGCTCTTTAAGTAAATCCATTATTTCAGAAGAATTACTGGAGACACTTTTTAATTTTTCTTGATTATCATGCCACATCATCTTAACTCGCTTTTCGAGGTATGAATGCAGAGCGCCTTCAACAGCCCGTTTTAATTTATGCTCCTCCGTTTCGACATCAATTAATTTCGATTTCCAATTGTGTAATTCATATTTACTAGTAACCAAATCTATAGCCAGAGCACTAACTTCGGGTATTTGGTGATTCAAAAAGTGTTGTTGCTTCAAAATAATTTCATCTTCTAAAGCTTGCGCATATTCTTTAATAATTATCCTACACCATTCATTGGTCATTTCAATATCATCTTGCTGAAGTTTATAGACCAAGAAAGCAACAATAGCAACATCTTCTTGTTCTTCACCAACTTTAAATGATATAGTTTTGTCACTATAGATTAGTAGAAGTCGAATAATGTTACGTTCTTGTATATCAATTGCATCGGTTAACTTTGGTATAGATTTCTCCTGCTGAAAGGGGACCACAGGAATTTGATTTTGAGGAACTGCACCTTGCTTTTTGTTGGTATATTGTTTCTTGCGAATCCCTTTATTGAGTTCACTAATCAATACACTTTCTTCTATATC
>JABHTA010000115.1 GCA_018669945.1 Flavobacteriales bacterium | reverse complement strand
GCGAACCCCGCTGAAATTGCAACAGGACCATATATTGCTCTTTCGAAATAAAGAGGAATGTTCCTGTAAGCTATCGTTCCAAGCAAATTGTACTTCACCACATTTTGTGGACCCTTGTTAGATAGGGGCATTCCTTGCCTATGCTGTGCATTTCCTGCCACACAAAAACAAGTAATAATAAGTAATGCTATATATTTAGTAACGGAATTCATATTTCAAAAATACAGATTTTTGAGCATAAAAAAAGCCGAGCAAATGCTCGGCTTTTCTTGTATATGACATATTTATATTTTTATACCAAGTAGAAATCTGAAGCTATTTGCACCATATTTTATTTTCCAGTTTGGGACGGCATCTTTATCAGACTCGCTAAAACTTCCCATAGTGTAACCTAAGCCCACAGATAAAATATCAAATCGATAAGTTAGAGCCAAATGATGAAGTGTTCCAAATCCCTGGATATCTGGGTCGTTTTTATTCGTCTGACCTCCTCCATCATCTAATATCTCTATGTAAGAATATATATACGTTGGAGAAAATTGATATGATATATCAACCGCCATTTGATCAGTAATACCATACGTAAAATAAGGCCCTAAATTAACCAATCTAACCTCGCCAGCAATTCCGCTTACAGAATAACCAGTAGGATAACCATCCCCCGGTTTAAACATTGCTCCCCCTAAAGACAACCAAGTAACTTTTAACCCTATAGCTATAGGTTCTGAATCAACCAATCTAAACATACTTCCCAGTTCAATTCCGTGACCCACTCCCCACTTACCACTATTGTCAAGTACATCCTGATTAAAAGGTACTGTATACAATTCCGTTCCCACAGTGATTTCCTTTGGATACGTATACTTTTTAGACGGAAAATAAGGCGTGTAATGAAAATAAAACCCTCCTTCTGTAATCCCTTTATCAGCCGCCGTTATGGACTGAATAGATTGTATAGACTTATTGGGTTTAAAATAAGGCATCTTCAAATCACTTGAGCCTAAGTTGTATCCTCCATTACCCGCCATAGCTGAAAAGCTAATCAAGAGCGCTGCAAATACTGATAAAATTGAGTATTGTTTTTTCATAGTATTATTTTTTACTGCGTACTCTTCGTTTTCCGCTTCCCTTTATGATATGCTAATGTAATTAAAAAATCGCTTTACGAGTTCTCGACCAAAAAGTTTCTACAAACAGGCCGTTCTGCCTCCATCAACAGGTACGTTAATTCCGTTAATATAGCTTGCTGCGTTAGAAGATAAAAACCCAACAGCATTGGCAATTTCCTCAGGTTCAGCAACTCGTTTCATTGGCACTTGGTTTGCCATCGCTTTTCCAATTTCTTCTATGGTTTGTCCTGTCTTCTCCGCTTTGGCTTCTATAATAGATTTTAAGCGCACGGTATTTGTTGCTCCTGGTAATACATTGTTTACTGTAATGTTAAATTCGCCTAATTCATTCGCTAAGGTCTTTGCCCAGCTCGCAACCGCACCACGAATAGTATTAGATACTCCTAGTCCGTTTAAAGGCTGTTTTACTGAAGTAGAGATGATATTAATAATTCTACCAAACCCTTCTTCTTTCATGCCTTTAATTACCGCTTGTGCCATAATATGATTGCAAACCAAGTGATTATTAAAGGTTTGAGTAAACTCTTCCACTTTAGCTGATTGTATTGGTCCGCCAGCAGGTCCACCTGTATTGTTTACCAAAATATGAACATTACCATTTATCTCCATAAAATTTTCGACTAAAAGTTTAAGTTCTGGAGGAAAAGAAAAATCTGCTTTAATATAGTGATGCTTTTGCCCTTGTGAAGTGTCTAGCCCTTCTTTGGCGGAAAGTAATTTTTGGTCATTTCTTGCAACAAGAACAATGCTCGCACCCTGACTTGCGAGTTGAATTGCAATAGCCTTTCCTATTCCTTGTGTGCTTCCGCAAACTATAGCTGTTTTTCCTATTAAATTTAAATCCATAATCACGAAATATTTTGTCCAAATATAATTCATGGATAAATAATAATGTGAGTTTTCCCTAAACATTTAATAACCAATATCAACCCCATATAGGTATAAGATTATTAATTTAGAGCCCAAATCTAAAAAGTTATGGCAATAGCAAAACCCTTCAATCTTCAAAAATGGATTGATGACAATCGAGACCTCCTTAAACCACCTGTAGGAAATAAAAACTTATACGTTGAAGCTGGAAATTTCATTGTTATGGTAGTTGGTGGTCCAAATGCAAGAAAGGATTATCATTACAACGAGTCTGAAGAACTATTCTACCAATTGGAAGGTGATATAAATGTTAGAATACAAGAAGACGGCAAAGCTGTGGATGTGCCCATAAAAGCTGGAGAGATGTTTCTGTTGCCGGCAAATACTCCGCACTCTCCAATGCGTTCTGAAAATTCTGTTGGTTTAGTTATCGAAAAAGTAAGAATAGGTTCTAACGATACTGATGGTTTAATGTGGTTTTGCGATAAATGCAATAACAAATTGCACGAAACCTATTTCCCTTTAGTCAACGTTGAAAAAGATTTTCAACCCAGATTTAAAGAATTTTATAGCTCCGAAGAATTAAGAACTTGTTCTAACTGCTCTCATGTAATGGAAACTGATCCAAGATTTACAGACTGATGCGAATTAACGGCCACGGTCATCTTTTACCTGAACCCCATCAGGTACCAAAATTCATGAAAGACAAGAAATTGTTTTCGATTGACAATGACAAAAAGTTTATGCGACAAGGTTCGTGGTCACGACCGATTACCGACCCTAGTTTTTTCCTAAAAGAAAAGCTAGAATGGATGGAGGTAAACAATATAGATCGTGGTGTGATTCTTAATTTATCACAAGTTTATTGCAATGGTTGGGAGCGCCAAGATGCTAAAGACGCTATTCAATGGCAAAATGATTTCAACGCATCAGTGCAACACAATAACCCAGGTAAATTCACTTGTGGTTTTGTAGTGCAACCAAAATTCATGAAGGATGCATTGTTGGAAATTGAGCGCTGTGTTACTAAACTTAACCTAAAATTACTCTGCCTACCAACCCATTATCTAAATGACGTTGATGAGTGGGTTTCGGTTGCTGATGAATCTTGTAATCCGATTTATGAATTGGCCAACAAATACAAATTAGCAGTTGAAATTCATCCATATGATGGGGCAAAGATGATTAAGTTAAAGGACCAAAATTGGCGTTTTCATTTAGTTTGGATGATGGCACAAACAGCTGACACGCTTCATTTTTACACGCTAAATAATATACCAAATAAATACCCAAATATGCGAACCGCTTTTGCACATGGTTGCATGCTTGGCCAAGCTAATTTTGGGAGAAGAGTGCAGGGTTTTGAAGGTCGCCCAGATTTATTTGAAGGCACCGAACACCCTAAAAACAGTCTCGGTCATCCAAATCTCTTTTTTGACACATTAGTGCATGACCCATATACTTTACAATTACTAAAACACAGAGTTGGAGTGACGCAAATTATTTCTGGATTAGACGACCCATATCCCCTTGGCGAAATGGAAAGTGTTCCTGGTTCTTATCCTGGTAAAGTGATTGACGATGCCGTGGAATTAAAAATTCTAACACAACAAAATTCTAATGACATTTGGTCTAAGAATGTGCTGAAGTGGTTAGGGTAATCCCTTTTTACTACCGCACTAAATTAACATGGCCGATCGCCTTGCCTTCTTTGCCAGAATACTCTTGATACCAAATTTTCCAAACGTAAGTTCCTATTGGAGATTCAATCCCGTTATGGCTTCCATCCCAACCTTTGGCAATATCATCTGAGGTAAAAATTAACTGCCCCCATCTGTTATAAACTAACATTTCGAAATACTCAATCTCTTTTCCGTAAGCTAAGAAATATTCGTTAAGGCTATTATCGTTTGGTGTAAATGTGTTTGGTATGTATATACTTCCCGTTACATAAACAGTCACCGAATCGGTGGCCACACAGCCATATTCATCAGTCATAGTAACATGAAAAACGGTGGTTGCTGGAGGGTAAATTTCCGGATTCATACAAGTGTCGCAATTCATTAAGTCTGAAGGCGACCAAACGAAACTTGGCCCAACACCAGTAGGAGCTAGTTTCCCTTCGTGATTCCATTCGACCGTAAAATTAGCCCCGGCATCGATAATAGGGTCTGGAAAAGTATCTAAAGAAACCGAATGCACCGCGGAACAACTAAGTGAATCAAAAACAATTACTTGGTAGGTGGTCGGTTTTTCTACCAAAACCATCGGGTTACTAACGTTCATATTACTCAACCCCGCTTTAGGTGTCCATATATAACCCGACCCGCCATATACGTTTAGCTGAATACTATCTCCCCCGCAAGCCATGGTATCAGGCATTATTGAAGTAAGCAGGTAATTGACCTTTACGTTTACAATTGCATAGTCTTTTCCGCAACCATTTCTCACTTCTACCACGTATTCTGTATCTGCAAAAGGTTCGCATAATGGATTGTAAACGTTGTTTGTATCCAAGTAGATAGTCGGTGTCCAGCGATAACTTAACCCTCCGCTAGCTATTAAAGTAATCGCATCGCCAAAACAAATTAATGTATCATTTGATACCGCAGCGATAGGTGCATTTGTATCTACATTGACCACAACTGTTTTATTCCAAACGCAGTTTTTGTCATCTGTAACATCAAGAAAAAACGTCACCGAATTATCGGGATATGTAATCGTTAAATTACTATCGGGATAATCCAAAAAGGCTGCTGGCGACCAATCATAACTAACCCCTCCCATGGCAAATAGCAGAACGGTATCTCCCCTGCAAATATTAGTATCCTCGATAAGAGTAACAGGGTCTTGATGAACATTAACAGGGATCACAATATCTGTTGTGCCACAAAACGTAGTTCCCGTAACTGTGTACTCAATAAAGTCTGTTGCCAACGCAATGGGATTCGGAGATGAAGTACTTGACAAACCAGTAGCTGGAACCCAGCTATAAGTTGTTGCACCAGACACATTAAGTGTAACTGTATCTCCTGGGCAAATTGTATCGACTGGAGTTGATTCTAAATCAGGTACTTCTGTTACAGTTATAGAAAGAAAACTGGTGTCAGAAACAATACATGATGCGGGGTCATTCACAATTAACATTACGTCATAAACCCCAGTATCCTGGTAGGTATGAATTGGTGAATTAGCTGATGATGTGCTGCCGTCTCCAAAGGCCCATCAGTAACTTGTTCCGCCAGTACTATTATTTTGAAACAACACCCCCGAACCTGTGCATTGATAATCTGAACTTACATCAGCAAGAGCAGAAAAACTAGACAAGTCGAATTTTATTGAAGCTATGTTACAGTTGGTACTGTTATTTGTAGTGGACCACGCCCCAGCAGAAGTAGGAAAATCGGAGTTTCCCCCACAACCACCGCAAACTGCTTGGTACACGACACCGTCTTTATCGAATCGGCTGGTACCGCCATCTACATGTTCAGCACTAGTTGCTCCCCCAAAAAATGATGCATAAACCAATCCTACTGCATCAGCATCAAGTACCATTAAATAAAAATCGCTGCCATTAGTGGAAGATTGAAATGCATCTGAAGTAAGTGGAAGACCAATAGTTGTGCTTGCCCCGGCTGACCCCCCAAACTGATTGGTTGTACCCCCCCAGCCAGAAATGTAAATATGGTCACATTCGTTCACTAAAAAAGCAGAAAGAGAAATATCAATAGCGCCAGAACCCCTACCCACAACCGTTGAAAAAATTGTTGAATTAAGATTAGGACTCATTTTATGAATAAACTGTCCGCTATTTGGATTCGAATAAACACCCGCAGGAGTTACAGAATATGCACCCTCAGTTTGACCACTGATATATACATCTTGATTTTCGTCTAGCTGAACGAAATAGGATTGATCGTAAGCAGATGTTCCTATAAATGTAGAGGCCAATATAGTGGTTCCTGATGAGTTTAACTTAGTCACGTAACCATCTGTTATTCCTTGAAAACTAGAATTTAACACCCCAGAAGTAGTTGGGAAATTTGAGCTATTAGTGCCTCCAACAACATATAATTCCCCTAAATTATTTAATTGTATTCCATATCCTGCATCAAAACCTAACCCACCTATATAGGTAGACCAAATCAATGAAGATAAATCTGATGACATTTTGAACACAACAGCATCTTGCCCTCCACCAGATGTGTTTTGCGCCCCCCCACCCACCATCGGAAAATCACTAGATTGCGTACTACTTGAAACAATACAATTGTTCGAGGCATCCACAGTCACATCTCCCCGAAAATTATCTCCATAATTATAAACTAGAGTTGAGCCCGCATTTAATCCATCATTTAATGAGCCACCAATAAAAGTTGAACCGACCAAAGCAGTTCCTGTTGCGTTCAGTTTTGTTAAAACAATATCAGAGCCGTTTGCATAGTTAATTCCACTAGTCGTAATGTTCGCGCCGCCATTAAAACTATTATCATAAGCACTCCCCGAAGTTGGATAATTACCTGAACTTGTTGTCCCGAATATTATTAGATTATCATTCCCATCAACTATTAAACTATGTGGACATTCAGTTTTATTCCCACCAACATATGTCGAGTAAATAAGAGTGGAACCTCCCGGATCGTATTTAGAAACAACGATGTCACTTATTAAAGAGCCTGTTCCTCCCCATGTTGTTTGAAACGCCCCCGAAGTTGTAGGGTATCCGTTCGCAAAAGCTACTCCTCCCGAATATAAATGTCCTGCCTCATCATAAGTCGCAGTATAACCCCAATTATCTGCAGTCGACCCTGAATAGCTTGCAAAAACGAGTGCAGGATCGATAACCAAATCTTTGGATTCATCATATCTGTCAACACTAAATTTCAATTGACTTTTATTCAACTTATAGGTAGATTTAATGCTCTGGCTTTCTTGAAATGAAACAGGTTTTTTCTCAATAATATTACTGATGGAAGTCGATACAATTAAATCATTATTGATCAATCGCAGCTTGTCGGCTCCTTCATAAAATAATGCAATATCATTTAAATCTGCTCCAGGATGAACAATAAAGTCATACTTCAATCCATTTTGATTGGTATAAATTCTAAAATCTATCCCTGGATAAATAGATTCATATTCGATAGCATAATATTTGGCACAATTTGCAGCCCATTTTGTGTCGTTATTTCCTAAAAAGTAGTTGTTATAATCTGGAGCTAACCCCACTCCTTTTATAACCGGATTCAGCCCGCCTTGAAACGTAACATTATAAGAATGACAACGTATCTGAATGTCATCAACATAAGGTTCATATCCATGATGAACGCTATGAATGCGTTCTATATCATCGGGGTGCGAAAAGACATACGTTAGTTTGTCTCGCTCTAAAAAAAGTGCACCCCCTGGTATGTCGGCTCGAAACAAAATATTATCTTGCCATTGGCCTTTGTTTTCGATAAACTTTATTGGACTCTCTTGATAATAATCTTGTGCAAAAGAATACTCTCCCAATACTGAGAACACCAACGTAATTAACCAATATTTTAGACTTTCAAAATGCAAAGCATTTTGCTAACGAAGTAATCGAAAAAAAGTTGCTTTTAATTCTACTGAATTTCAGCCAATTACAAGAATCCTAACAATTCAATTTTACTTAGTCATTTAATGAGTTAACTTTGTGCCCTAATATTTCTGGTAATGAGTGATGCGATACAACACGAGTGCGGAATTGCGCTGTTAAGACTTAAAAAACCTCTCGATTACTACCAGAAAAAATACGGAACATCTTTTTGGGCTTTAAATAAAATGTATCTCCTGATGGAGAAGCAACACAACCGTGGGCAAGATGGTGCTGGATTGGCGAACATTAAATTTGATGTTGCTCCAGGCAGAAGATATATTAGTAGGCAACGTTCGGTAAGTTCTAAACCCATTGCCGAAATATTTGAAAAAGTAAATGCTCGATTTAAGGAAATTGAAATAGACAATCCTAAAAAACTAAATGATCCATATTGGCTAAAAGAAAATTATGGATTTACGGGCGAGTTGTTTTTAGGACATCTACGTTATGGCACTTATGGCAAGAACAGTATCGAAAACTGTCATCCTTTTCTTCGTCAGAATAACTGGATGACGAAAAATTTAGTTGTTGCGGGAAACTTCAATTTAACTAACGTTGACGAACTATTCGATCTACTAGTTGAAATTGGGCAACACCCAAAACAAAAAGCAGACACGGTAACTGTCCTCGAAAAAATTGGTCATTTTTTAGATGTTGAAAACGAAGAATTATTTCAAAAATATAAAGCGGAAGGGAAACCTCGTCAAGAAATTTCTAAGCTGATTGCTGAGAATTTAGACCTCCAAAAAATATTAGCCAATGCTGCTGAGTCTTGGGATGGCGGTTATGCGATGGCAGGTTTGACAGGTCATGGAGATGCTTTCGTACTGCGAGACCCTAGTGGTATTCGCCCAACATTTTACTACGAAGACGATGAAATTGTAGTGGTAACATCAGAAAGACCAGTTATTCAAACCGCATTTAATGTGCCAATTAAGTCCATAAAGGAATTAACTCCTGGCCATGCTCTAATCATTAAAAAAGAAGGATTTATTGGTGAAGTTAAAGTTCGCGAACCTTTAAAGAAAAAAGCTTGTTCATTTGAGCGAATTTATTTCTCAAGAGGGAGTGATCAAGACATATACGAAGAGCGAAAAGAATTAGGTCGCTCTTTAGTGCCAAAAATTTTGGAATCTGTTGATTATGATTTGAAAAACTCAGTTTTCTCTTTTATTCCTAATACTGCTGAAACTTCTTTTTACGGAATGGTAAAGGGATTAGACCAATACCTCAATGAAAAAAAGAAAGAGAAAATATTTAAGCACAAAGACAACCTCGAAGACGAGAAATTGTTGGAGTTGTTGAGCATGAGCCCAAGAGTTGAAAAAATTGCTATAAAAGATGCAAAACTGAGAACTTTTATCACGCAAGATGATGAGCGGGATGACATGGTCGCTCATGTTTATGACATCACTTATGGAACTATTAATCCTGGTGTTGACAACCTAGTAATTATTGACGATTCTATCGTTAGAGGAACCACCCTTAAACAAAGTATTATCCGTATTTTAGACAGACTTGGCCCAAAGAAAATTTTGGTTGCTTCTTCTGCCCCACAAATTCGATTCCCAGATTGTTATGGGATTGACATGGCTAAAATGGGTGATTTTATTGCTTTTCAAGCAGCAATTGAGCTACATAAAGACAGAGACCAAGAAAATTTGATTAAAGAGATTTATCAAAAATCTAAAGCTCAAGTTGAATTACCAAAAGAGGAAGTGATTAACTATGTGAAAGAAATTTACAAACCTTTTACGGCAGACGAAATTTCAGCTAAAATTTCTGAACTTCTTACACCAAAAGGAATTGGTGCCGAAGTTGAAATTATCTATCAATCACTAGAAGGTTTACATGCCGCCTGCCCAGACCACACTGGCGACTGGTATTTTTCTGGAGACTACCCTACCCCTGGTGGAAACAAGGTGGTAAATAAAGCGTTTATTAATTACGTGGAAGGGAAGAACGAAAGGGCGTATTAGAAGTCTTGTGCCTTCATTGAGTCTAGAATTAAATACTTGCTTTGTTTTGCAACAGTTTATCAAAAGTAAACGCGGCAATTTAACAATAACGTCTTCGCTAAACAGCTTAGGAAGAATAAGAGGCGCGGAGCTCCTCGCAGACTCCCGAGCCCGTTTTGCCTTGCATTGTTTTAATTTTTATAGAACTAAACTACGAAATAAGACTGGCGTGCTTGCTAAAAAACTGCTTATCACCTTGCACTGCAACCCTATTTGATTTAGCGGTTGTTGGGCTTCGTTATTTGTATTTTTTCAATTAGCTCTGACTAGTACTTTTTGCTCTTAATTCGTTTAAAGATAATGTGGACTCAAACGTGAGTTTAATATTGTCTTTCAATAGGTAATATTTTGATGATGATGTTTCAGCCAATTTCCAGCCAATTTCTTCAAAATCAACTATAGTTATTTTTGTTCCGACCATTAGTTCTTCTTTGCCAACAACCAATGTCATTTTATTACTACTCGCAATTAGTTTGTAAAAGTTGAACTCGTTATTGCCAACCCAATCTGTAAAAGTCAAAACCACTCCCTTTTCCTTGTATTGAATTTGACGATGAAGACTTGACCCAGTTGACCCGTCAACATATCGAGCATTTACTCCAGCATGAATTGTATCTGATTCCTCTAATCCAATGGAATCCAATTTAGATATAGTAATATCGCTCAGATTCATACGTACGCCTTTTATCTCTATTATCTGTCCATAAGAGATTGGAGAAGTCAAAATTATTATTAGAAATAGTAAAGTTCGCATATGATGCCCAACACAGTTATAATCAATATAGATATTGTCTTAATTTTCCTTATCAAAACTCCAATTCTCGGCCTTTAAACCAAACTCTAGGTTCGTTTTGGTTTACGGTATAGTAAATGGCATCACCATTTAATTTAAGACCCGTATTTACTTGACGCGTGATTTCAACAAACTTACCAGCTATGTATGCTTTCACGTATCCTGTTTGGTCAACGTAAACCAACGTTTGATTATCTGCAAAATAAACTTCAGGTATATATGTCTCAATCTCTATTACTTCCCCTTTATAGAGCATATACAAATACCCATTTTGTTCGTAGGTTAGTATATCATCTTTCAACGCATATCTCGTAGGTGAATAGCTGGCTAATTCTTTAATTTTACCATCATAAAAAACAGAAAATGTTCCATCTTTCGCTATCCAGGCTAGCATATTTTTACCCATCCTGTAGCTTTGCGGATATTGAGTGTCTAGTTCAATCATTTCCTCTTTGTAGTAAGTTTTAAACGTATAATCATAGCTATCAATAAAAGCCATAATGTTCTCACCAACTCGGTAACCCCCGTTTTCAAAATATTCTAATACAAGCTGCTTCTTGCCATTTTGATAGTAATACAGGTTACTTTGTTCGTCAACATAGGCAAGCGTGTTCGGTGCAACTTGATAACCTATCGTTTTGTTCGCTCCATTCAAATTCTCTAGCGTATAAATAGTATCGGTAAAGACTTTGAAAGCTCTGTCGTATTCATCTATGTAGGCAACAATGTTATCTGCTGATTTATAGTTTTTTATGATTGGCGACAACACATAATTCTCTCCTTTAGAAAAAGCTTTGAGCACTCCCGAAGCTTCATAAACTACAACTCCTTTGTTTGTGGTGTACTTATCAATAAAACCAGCTAGCTGAACTGATTCACCTTTGAAGTAAATCTTGAAATTTTTTACATTGTCCTCATAGGCCAAATAGTCGTCTGAGGTCTTAGCTGAAGTAATCGGAAGGTGTTCTAATTTTATTGGTCGCCCGTTATCAACAACATAAAATTTCTGCAGGTAATCGGTATATGAACTTATGTTCTGAGCCAAACATAAGTTGAAAGATAAAAGAGAAAAGAGAAAAGTGAAACTATTTTTCATTCGTTAGTTAACGCAAGAATTGAACCTAAATTACTTCTTTTTATATAAAGGGACAGTGGAGCACGCTTCACCAAACATTAATGATTTTACAACTGGTGTTAGTTTTTTAGTCAACTCAACTAATGCAAACTCTGGGTTTGGAATGTCTGCGCATCCTTTAATGATTAACCGTTGATCAAGATATTCATCTAGCGCAATTGAATCAATCGTATTGATGCAAATTACTTTTTCAAGTTCGATTAAATCACCAAAAGCAATGTGAGTGGCAAAAGATTCTAACGAAACCGCAATTAACATATAAGCCCAGCTTGGAATTATGGCATCTGCTGAACATTGAATTGCAACACATTTATCTTGGTACTGGCTCCAATCGTTTGTAGAAATAAATTCACGAAAATCTTTTTCCTTAAGAGCGATTCCTTCCCAAAGTTGGTCTTTAATATCTAACTGAATTCGTTCGTTTTTCGGGTAAAAATCTGACAAATCTAGATTGACAAGTTTACTGTTTGCTACTTTATTTACAATCTCGTCAGCCATTACATCATTCCTAGTTCCAATAATGCTTCTTCGCTCATCATATCTTTCTCCCAGGCAGGTTCAAAAGTTAGCTCAATTTCCGCAGATTTAACTGCTTCAATTCCCCCAACTTTATCCTTTACCTCTTGTGGCAGGGATTCTGCCACAGGGCATGATGGCGATGTTAATGTCATTATGATTTGAACATTAGCTTCATTATCAATTTTTATCTCATAAATCAATCCCATCTCGAAAACATCCACAGGAATTTCTGGATCATAAACTGTTTTTATGACCTCTATAATTGTATCTTCTAGTTGCTTTTTATCCATTCAATTTTGTTTGAAACGCTAATGCGTAAAGCTTAATTTTTTTAATCATCGACACTAATCCATTTGAACGTGTCGGCGAAAGGTGTTCTTTCAATCCAATTTCGTCAACAAAACTTAACTCAGCATCTAGTATTTCCTTTGGGGTATGTCCCGATAAAGTCCTAACCACTAGGCTCACTAATCCTTTTGTAATAATGGCATCGCTACATGCTTGGAAGATTAAATTATCCCCTTCCATTTCCGCATGCAACCAAACCTGCGACTGGCAACCTTTTACCAAATTAGCACTCGTTTTTAAATCATCAGAAATTGAATCCAGCTCCTTCCCCGATTCAATAATGTGCTCATATTTATCCATCCAATCATCAAAGATTGAAAATTCACCAACTATTTCCTCTTGAATTTCTGCAATTGTCATGACAACATCGAAACAGCTTTTTTCAAAGCATTAATAAATACATCGACCTCTTCTTTAGTATTATAAAATGCAAACGAAGCACGAACAGTTCCCGGTATGTTTAGTCGATTCATGAGTGGTTCTGCACAATGGTGACCCGTTCTAACTGCAACGCCTAATCTGTCGAGAATAGTGCCAATGTCATAAGGGTGAATATCATTCACTAAAAATGAAAGAACGCTTGCCTTTTCTTTTGCTGTGCCTATTAATCTAACACCATCAATAGCAGAAATTTGCTCCGTGGCATATTCTATTAGTTGATGCTCTGCAATAGCGATATTATTTATCCCTACTTGATTCACATATTCTATAGCGGCTTTTAGACCAATTACTCCCGCAATGTTTGGAGTGCCCGCTTCAAATTTGTGTGGTAGTTCATTATAAGTCGTCTTTTCAAATGTAACGGTGTCAATCATATCCCCACCTCCTTGGTAAGGAGGTATAGTATTTAATAAATTCTCTTTTCCGTATAGAACACCTACTCCGGTTGGACCAAATATTTTGTGAGCAGAAAATGCATAAAAATCACAATCTAACTCTTGCACATCAACTGCTAAATGAGGAATAGCCTGCGCGCCATCCAATAAAACGGGTATGCTCATTTTCTTAGCTTCAGCTATTATTTCTTTAACTGGATTAATTGTTCCTAATGCATTTGACACATGACCAACGGCAACAATTTTAGTTTTATCTGAAAGAAGGTTTCTATAATCATCAAGCAATAATTCACCCTCATTATTTATAGGAATCACTTTCAATTTTGCCCCACGAGTTTCACAAATCATTTGCCATGGAACTATATTAGAGTGATGATCTAGCGTTGAAACAATTACCTCGTCTCCCTCACTTAAAAATTTATTCCCAAATGAGTAAGCAACTAGGTTTATTGAATCGGTCGTTCCTTTAGTGAAAATAACCTCATGAGAATGCTCAGCATTTATAAATCGTTGAATTGTCTTTCTGGCTTCCTCGTATTTCT
>JABHTA010000097.1 GCA_018669945.1 Flavobacteriales bacterium | reverse complement strand
CCAACCGTTTAGCTTGCCTGTAAGTTTAACACCTATTAGTTTAGGCATTTGCAGCTCCCAAGCCATACCCGCCATAACATCTACAGCATCAGCTCCGCCAACACCAATAGCGACCATTCCTAATCCACCAGCATTAACCGTATGAGAATCGGTTCCGATCATCATTCCTCCAGGAAAAGCATAATTCTCTAATACTACTTGGTGTATAATTCCAGCACCTGGTTTCCAGAAACCAATTCCATATTTATCACAAACTGAACTTAAGAAGTTAAATACTTCGTTGTTTTTGTTTATTCCTTCTTGTAAATCTTTGTCCGCTCCTAACCTTGCTTGAATCAAATGGTCTGCATGAGCTGTTGATGGGACTGCGACCTTCTTTTTACCTGCCTGCATAAATTGCAACAACGCCATTTGAGCCGTTGCATCTTGCATAGCAACTCTATCTGGCGCGAAATCTACATAAGAGTTTCCTCTAGGGTATTCCTCCGTTGCATTACCATCCCATAAATGGGTATATAATATTTTTTCAGCTAACGTTAATGGATTTCCAATAATTTCTCTAGCTGCGGCAACACGCGCAGGGTATTTAGCGTAAACCTCCTTTATCATCTCAATGTCAAATGCCATCTTCTTAAGTTTCAAGTTTCGAGTTCATAGTTTCAAGTGCTGAACTCTTTAATTTCAATAATGTCAAAAATAAAAAAGGCGCAATATTATTGCGCCTTTTTTACTATATAAATTCTATATCCAAACGCTTACTCTTCGACAACCTCAAAAGTGATTGTTTCAATGCTGTTTTTTCCAAACTTAACAGTCGCTTCGTATTTACCAATAGCTTTAATTGGCTCATTAGTAATTTTAATACCCTTTCTATCAACCGTAAATCCTGCGGCTTTAATAGCTTCGGCAACTTGCAACGTACCAACAGAACCAAAGATTTTTCCACCTTCACCAACTTTAGCACCAACTTTAATAGTTGTGCTTACAAGTTTTGCTGCTGCAGCTTTTGCTTCTTCTTCAAGTTTAGCTGCTTTATGAGCTCTTTGTTTTACTGTTTCTTCATGCATCTTTTTCATTGCCTCCGTGGCTAATGTAGCTGCACCATTTGGAATAAGAAAGTTTCTTCCGAAACCATTCTTTACCTTTACTAAGTCATCCTTATGACCTAAGTTCTGAACGTCTTTTTTCAATATTACTTCCATGACTAACTATATTTATTTTAATAAATCAGCCTGGTAAGGCATTAATGCTAAGTGACGGGATCTTTTTACAGCTTGCGACACCTTGCGTTGATACTTTAACGATGTTCCAGTAATTCTTCTCGGAAGAATTTTACCTTGCTCGTTTACAAATTTCAGTAAGAAATCAGCGTCTTTGTAATCAATATACTTAATTCTTGACTTTCTGAATCTACAATATTTTTCTTTTTTTACCTCAATCTTAATCGGAGTAAGGTATCTTATTTCTGAACTATTCTCTGCCATAATTTCTTGGGTTTAAGCTTCTACTTCTTTTTTAGATCTTCTACTTTCAGCAAAAGAAACATGATGTTGGTCCATCTTCACAGTAAGGAATCTTATGATTCTCTCATCTCTTCTGAATTCAACTTCAAATTTATCAATAATAGCTCCCTCTGCTTCAAATTCGAACAAATGGTAAAATCCAGTTGATTTTTTTTGGATTGGGTAAGCTAATTTTTTTAATCCCCACTTTTCCTCGTGAACGATTTTAGCTTTGCCATCCTTAAGAATTTTGGCAAATTTTTTCACTGTTTCCTTTACCTGATCATCAGATAAAACGGGAGTCATGATGAAAACAGTTTCGTACCTGTTAGACATAGTTTTATGTTTTAATTGTTATTAATTCCTTTTAAAAGGGCTGCAAAGGTAATAAAAGTTAAGGTTTTTACAAGTGTAAACCGCTACATTTTCAAGGCTAGCCAACAGAAAACATTAAACGCATTTAGAAAAACGAGCACACGCCCTATATATTTATGGCTTGGCTAAATTACTGATTCAGATATTATCCCTGACAAACTTGATTTCCGACAACCATCGTAATACAATAAAATCCAATACTTCTTGCCAACATTTAACATTAATTGGTAACTAATATTGTCAGAATATGATGGAACTAATTAGGTTAACTTATGATTAAGATATTCTTCCCCAATCTATTCGCCGCTTCTTAGTTCTATTAAACTCCCTTAGTATTGAAGTATTTTTCGGAAGTAGCATTTCGGGATCTTCATCTAAAAGCACATTGGCAGCGTTTCTTGCCAATTGCAGAATTTCCCCATCACGAACTAGATCGGCAATTTTCAAATCAAGCATGCCACTTTGCTGTGTGCCCACGATATCTCCTGGCCCCCGTAGCTTCAAATCTACCTCCGATATTTCAAATCCATCATTGGTCTTTACCATGGTATCCATTCTAGTTTTTCCATCGGAACTCAGTTTATAACTTGTTACTAGTATACAATAAGACTGCTCTGCCCCTCTTCCAACTCTCCCTCGTAACTGATGTAATTGAGATAACCCAAAACGCTCCGCGCTTTCTATAATCATTACCGATGCATTAGGCACATTTACACCAACTTCTATTACAGTAGTGGCAACCATGATTTGTGTTTCATGTTTTACGAAACGTTGCATTTCATATTCTTTGTCTGCAGCTTTCAGTTGCCCGTGAACTATACTAATCTGCTGATTGGGAAAATCTCGTCTAACACTTTCATATCCATCCATTAAATCTTTATAATCTAACTTTTCAGATTCTTTAATTAACGGATAAACAATATAGACTTGACGCCCTTTCTCAATTTCTTGTTTAACAGATCCCCAAACTGCCAACCTATTAGAATCAAACTTATGAATGGTTTTTATTGGCTTTCTTCCTGGTGGAAGCGTATCTATTACTGATACATCCAAATCGCCATAAAAAGTCATAGCAAGAGTTCTTGGGATAGGTGTAGCGGTCATCACTAAAATATGAGGTGGGTATTTATTCTTTCGCCACAACTTCGAACGTTGTGCCACCCCAAAACGATGCTGCTCATCAATTACCACAAGACCCAAATTCTTGAATTTGACTTTATCCTCAAGTAAAGCATGGGTGCCAATTAAGATATTCAAATCTCCAGATTCTAGCCTTTCATGAAGAAGCTTTCTTGCTGCTTTCTTTGTTGACCCCGTCAATAAAGCAACCTCAACATCCATTTCCGACAACAACTCTGAAAGCCCTTCAAAGTGCTGATTAGACAAGATTTCTGTGGGAGCCATTAAGCAAGCTTGAAAATTATTATCAAGAGCAATAAGCATAACTAATAGAGCCACAATTGTTTTTCCGCTTCCTACATCACCCTGAAGAAGGCGATTCATCTGTCGGCCGGAACCAACGTCCGCACGAATCTCTTTAACTACGCGCTTTTGTGAGTTAGTAAGTTCGAACGGAAGGTGATTAGAATAAAATCCGTTAAAATTATCCCCAATTGCATTAAAAATATAGCCTTTAATTTGCTTTTGATGATCAACTTTCATTTTCAATAATCCAAGCTGAACAAAAAATAATTCCTCAAATTTTAGTCTTAATTGAGCTTTTTGAAATAATTCATGATTGGTTGGAAAATGAATATTTTTTACGGCAGTGTTTTTGTCTATTAATCTAAGCTGGGAAATTAGCTCAGCTGACATTGTTTCAGGGTAAGCATTACCCAGCTTATCAACTAATATTTTCATCAGCTTTTCTATCCCTTTACTATTTAACCATGAGTTAGAAGCTTTTTCTGTTGAATGATATACGGGCTGCAACTCACCAGATACAGACTTACTGAATTCTTCTAGAGTCTCCATTTCCGGATGAACGATATTGAGTCCGCTTCTGTACATACTTGGCTTACCGTAAACAACATATTCTTCTCCAGATTTTAAATTAGATTTTACCCATTTAATCCCCTTGAACCAAACCAAATCTATCACACCAGTATTGTCTGAAAACTTGGCAACAAGCCTAGCACCTCTTTTCTGACCAACGGTTCTTACACTTTGTATTTTGCCTTTTATCTGAACGGCTGGTGACTCTGGACCAGTTTCACGAACAGACGTAAAATTCGATTTATCAATATATCGAAAGGGATAATAAGTCAATAAATCGTTAAACGTAAATATTCCTAATTCCGTCTTAAGGAGGTCTGCACGATTTGGTCCAACCCCTTTTAAAAACTCTATTGGTGTTCTGAGAAAGTCAGACATTTACTTTACAATTAAGTCTAATACAGATATATAGCAAATATATTTTCATAAAAAAAGCCACGCTAAAAGCGTGGCTTAAAATTACAATTTCATTTTTTATTAGATTGACCGCGCACCTAAAAGCAACACTGGACTCTCAATCAACTGTTTAAGTGTTTTCAAAAAAGCCGAACCGATAGCTCCATCTACTGCTCTGTGATCACATGCTAATGTAACTTTCATTACATTTCCAGGTACTATTTGGCCATTTTTAACGACTGGCACCTCTTTTATAGCTCCAACAGACAAAATACAAGCCTCTGGAATATTAATAATCGATGTAAACTGTTCTATTCCGAACATTCCTAAATTTGAAATAGTAAAGGTGTTTCCTTCCATCTCCTGAGGTTGCAATTTCTTAGTTTTCGCTTTAACGGCAAAATCTTTCACTTGTGTAGATATCTGAGTTAACGTTTTTCCATCTGCAAACTGAACAACAGGAACAACCAACCCGTCTTCAACAGCCACCGCCACTCCGATATGAATATGATCTGCATAACGAATAGATTCGCCTTGCCAAGAAGCATTTACTAAAGGGTTCTGTTTAATTCCTTCAGCTACCGCTTTAATAATAATATCGTTAAAAGAAATTTTCACCTGAGCAACTTCATTGATTGACTTACGAGCTTCAATCGCTGCATCCATATCAATTTCCATTGTTAGATAAAAGTGAGGAGCAGAGAATTTACTTTCTGCTAATCTTCTTGCAATCACCTTTCTCATCTGAGATGCAGGCACTTCACTAAAGCTTTCTCTTCCAACAAAAGCTGAAGACCCACCTGAGTAACTATCGATGTCTCTTTTAACAATTCTACCGCCTTCTCCTGTTCCTCGAACCATCGAAAGATTAATACCTTTTTCCTTGGCCAGACTCTTTGCTAAAGGTGAAACAAGCACTCTACCATTTGTATTATCTACAGCAGGTGCTGAGGCCGTTACTGTTTTCACAGGTGCAAATACAGCTGGAGCACTCGCTACAGGTATAGCGACCGTTTCCACTTTTTTTGGTTCTTCCTTCTTTGGTTCTGTATCCTTGCTAGCCTCTTCCGCTAAAATTGACCTAATATCTTCGCCCTTATCACCAAGAATTGCCAAAATTGAATCGACAGGAGCTGCTGATCCTTTTTCAACACCGATATGCAAAAGCACACCTTCCTGAAAAGACTCAAATTCCATAGTCGCTTTATCTGTTTCAAT
>JABHTA010000091.1 GCA_018669945.1 Flavobacteriales bacterium | reverse complement strand
CCTGCCAAGAAGGTAGATGCATGCCAGCGAATGGCCCACGAATCAATCTTCCCATCGATTTGATTTTGGAGCATTTGAGAGTAAGGAAAGGTTCCATCAAAATCAAAAGATTGGGCAAGAGACTGGCTCTTTAGTTTCTTCATTAGTAATTCACCATTTGGTTCAAACGTTTTCCACGCTCGCTTCCAAGTCGCCCAACCCCAACAGTCGGCACCGCGGAGCAAAAAAGTTTCAGGAAGTG
This sequence comes from Flavobacteriales bacterium, assembly GCA_018669945.1. Taxonomy (GTDB): domain Bacteria; phylum Bacteroidota; class Bacteroidia; order Flavobacteriales_G; family NORP312; genus NORP312. Next base: position 5,158 of record JABHTA010000091.1, on the reverse strand, counting down.
AACCCTCTAACGGAAGCGAGTAACCGTGAATAGATCCGATTTGATCCTCATGTTTGAACCTGTTCAGGGATTCATTCATATATTGCAAAAAAAATGGGCTAGGTACTGTATCATCTTCCAACACAATGACGGTTTTGAATTTATTCACTACTTGGGTCACGCCACTTATTATGGAGTTGGCGACTCCTAGGTTTTTCTTGATGTATACCGTCTTAATTGACCTGAATCCAATTACTGATTTTATTAACTTGCGAACCTCGGTTACCCCACTCTCATCATCGGCTATTCTCGGGGCATCAGAGTAAATTATCAAGTCAGAGGACTTTGCCTCCTTGTTCTTGGCTAATCCATTGATTACCTGTTGCAGGTGCTGTGGTCTGTTGTATGCGAAAAGTGCAATCGGCGCATTCATGCTAATTTGGTGATCCGGATTCAATTCCAGAGGCTTTTCCCTAAGGCAATCTGTTCAGTTAATCTTTGATTATTTCTGACTTACGCATCATATCTGTGATCCACATCCTAGTTAAAATTTTACCGAACGACTGTTCTGTTTTGCCGAAGCGAATTTGGTAATTATTTAATTGCTCGTATTGTTCCTTTGAAGTGTAGAATGATAGTCTAAGATTCTTCTTCTTGAAGTCCTTTATTGGCAGGTCGGATTTAATCCAATTGCTAATGTCATATACAAAATTGTCATGAATGATTTCATTAATTCTATTAGGGGAGAGGAAAGAATTTAGTGAGTTTTTGTAAAATCTCGTCACTTCTTCTAGCTTTTCAGATGCTTTTTCATTCAAGTTAAAGGAAGACAATGTTGCATTAAGAACATCTATTAGTTCGCATGAAAATTTCATGAAAAAGAGAGAACTGTAGTTTTGCAGGAGGTTTGATCCCGCTTCCCCATTTAAGAGTTTTCGATAATTAGCATCCTGAGTGTAGTAGTCTATTACTGCATCCTTGTTGTCGAATAGTTCGTCTTTGGTTTCCTGAATGAAGTCAGCTAAAATCTTCTTAAAAGTCGCATTCGCACTGAATACATCAAATAATTTGGAAATATACTCTCTGATATCGATCTTGAATTCATCTACGAGCTTCATAAACCCCTTAAATGCATTTCTATTATAAAATGTGGTGATTACTAGATGCAACTTGCGTGCTTTTAGGTACTCAGTGAAACTCATGTCCTTCGTGGCGACTACGATCTGCTCCACCTCAATAGATTTTCCGACATCCTCAATATCGCTAAAGCTTCGCGGAACTGCTCGAAACTTTGTCACAAACCCAAATTTCTCATGAGTCTTTTTGTTCATAAAAAGGGCGGAACCTTCAACGAGCATTAATTGGTATGTCATTATGCTTCCAAATCTTTGCTCTACCATTGAAAGGATTGTTTCAAAGTGACTTTGATATGTTTCCCCAGGCAGGCACATAATTACCTCGGTGTATGACTTAATATCGTTTTTGTGTATTTCCTTTGATACATCAATCATCTGTTCAATGCTTATGTTGCGCCGATTAATATTCTTGAGAACATCATCGGTCATACTTTGCACAGACAACCATAGTGGCATGCTTATGTTTTTTGTGATTTTGCTGATCCGAATAAGCCTTTCCTTGCTGTTTTTGGCTGTCGATGCAAAAACTGCTTTTGGGAAACCCGTTTTGGCATTTATTTCGGCCAAGTACTCTCCGACTGTTACGTCAGATTCATACATTCCGAAGTTAGGGTCAGCTATCATCATATTGCTTACTTTGTCGCCTACATGTTCTGAAATATATTCCAAATCTTTCAAGACTCGTTGGAGATCAAAACGATTGACCTTTTTGTAACTGTCGTGACCCTCATGGCAAAAACTACAGGTGAACGGACACCCCCTATGCGTCTCAATCATAGGCGATAGTTTGTCGTCAAAAAACTCATCCAGCAAACCGGATTGGTAGGGAGATGGAAATTCTTCAAGGGAACTTGAGCGAGATATAGGTATATATTGATGAAGTCTGCTTTCTGTTTTGGAGCATTTGTCCTTTAGAAAAATAACTCCAGGAATCTCCCCCCCCTTGATGGTGGATAGGTCGAACTCATTTTCAGCGATGACGTCAAAGAGGCTCTTGAAGCTTTTTTCTCCCTCATACAGGCAGTAAAAGTCCAGAATGCCATCTAAGCTCGTGAGAAAGGATTCCTGATCTTTTGGGATATAAGAAATGTTCGGTCCTCCCATAACAGTTATTGTGGAAGGTGATCTCTTTTTTATCCATTTCATGAATGAGATGTTTAAGTTCAGGTTCCACGGGTAGTTTGAAAAACCTACAATGTCAGGAATGGCGGTATCGAGTTCAGCTTTTAGTTTTTCGGGATACTTAAATAAATTGATCTTTAGATTTTTATAATACTTTAGTAGGTATGCATTGATATATCCGATATTCAAGGGGAAGGAGTCATTGGATATGGTCACTGTGGTGTGAGTTAAGTCTGCTAAATAAATACTTGCTTTGGGTTCATTCATCGTGCGTAGGGAGAATTTAACGTTTATGTGGCGTGTGTCTAATCAAATTTAGAGCAAGATCTAATTCTTTCTGCTGCGTAAAATATGTAATGTTAGGTTTGTTTTGAAGCACAGACAAGAAGAGTTGAACCATCCTGTGCCCATTTAAATTGTCAAATTTATATCTGAAGTAAAACAGGAAGAGTTCTCTTTGTGCAGGTAAAAGCGGAGATTCCAAGGGTTTATTATATTGAAATTCATTAATAATTTCCAGTTCTAGTTTTTTAATATCTACTTTATTGTATGTCTTATAGAAATCCCAATCTGGCCATTTGCCATCATCTTCGTCGATTACGATAGTTCGTGTGTTTATTACATGTGCATCAACGATTGCTGAAGAGTTAAATGTTATAAATAAATTTGATAATTTTAGTAACTCGGTTAAAGGACAGGAAGACTTTATAATAAATATTGAATCTGAGATGAACTGTTTGTTGATTATCGAGATTTTTTGAATATCATCTTTATCATTTGGATGAAGTTTTAATAAAACTACAATTTGAGGATTTTTTCGGGATAATTTAGCTAATATTCTTATTGCTTTTTTGTTAATATGAATATATTTTTTTGTATTGTTTGGTTTGAGTGCTATAAGTATCGTGTATTTCGATGATTCAATTCGTTTTCCTATGTCATTTGATGGGAAAGCATGATTATGTAGGTTTCGTATATTGATATTATTTGTGTAGATTTTGTCATTTTCAATCATTCCGGAAAATAAAATTTTATCCTTTCCCACTCCCATCTCGATTAGCTTTTTACAATTATAAGGGGAATAAGCTAAGTAATAATCGGCTAGTATTGGTAGTTGCTCATACTCTTCTCCGTTTCCTTCGCAGTGTTGCATGGAAATGACTTTTAATCCGTTAAAGTTTGAAGCAGCAATGTAGGCTCGAGTAGAAAAGTCTAATTCACATGCATAAACAAATATTGAAGGATTGATTATATTTAGCAAGTCAATAGCTTCTAGTAGTTTAATCAAAAATATTTTCAAATAATCCTCTTTGACTTGTTTTATAGCGGGTGACAAATCTATATTATTCTCAGTGGTAAAGTCAGATATGAAATTAGTGCTGGAACACACTGGCGTTGGATCTGTTTTGTTGAAATGGTTTAAGATTTTATTTAATTCTTTCTTATTGAATGACTTTCTTCGATTTATGCACTGATTAATATTTATATAAGTAAATGTGTGCTTGGACTTATATAGCTTTGCGTACTTATCAATTTCGCCCTCTAGTTTATTTGTTAAATCTAGAATATATATCTTGATTCCTGTTTCATGCAACGCATGCGTAAGCAGCATATAACGTGCAATAATATGGGAATTATGAGAAAATAAAGATAGTATGACTTTTTTCACTAGTTAAGTGACACTTTATCTATTTGGTCGAAGATTCTTGATGGACCACTTCCGTCAAGAATCCTTAAGGCGTTCTTGGACATGTCCTTGCGGGCATTGTCATCTGCCATCAAATCTTCGATACGATTCCTTATAACTTCGAGCGAAGAGCTTTCCCCGTTCCCTATCACACCTGAGCACCTCAGACTCTCAAAGGTTTCTGATAGTTTTTTTTCATGAGGGTCTTCCCACAAAACCAAAGATGGTTTTCCCAAGTATGCTATTTCGTACATTGTATTACCTCCCGCTGAAAGTACCAGATCACTACTACTTATATGCTCGGCAATGTTGTTAACGTTCAGGAAATAACTCATGTAATCGTTTTTACATCTCTCATATTCATCCATGAATTTATCCTTATACAAAAAGCCATGACCAATTATAAACTTGGTTTCAAATTTTTCTCTTATATTTGATATTGCCTGAAGTATTCTCAAGGTGCTTCGGGTACGGTCTATACCACCCATAGTTACAAGTAGTACTTTTCGCCTATTGGATTTCTCTCGTTTATTTTTTTGAATTTTAAATTCATCTCTTATTATTGCATATTTGGAACCGATACAGCATATCGGTTTAGGACCGATGAATTCATATGAATGCCAGTCAGGTACAATGGAACTGTTTATGAGCAGGTCACAAGAGATAGCTTTATTGCCCAGTTGATCAATAATCGCAATTGGTAAGCCATTTTTCCTGAAATCGTTTAACTTTTCAAGCTGTACAGTTCGGCGATTAATAACCAATAGGGCAATTAAGCTAACCAAATCATGATTCCGTAATGTATCATAAATTTTGGGAGACTCGCTTACTAAATAAGGAAACCCCTTTGCCTTGACTTGGTTAACTGCGGGTTCAAAATTAGATAGAATAAAGCAAGTCTTCCTTTTTGCTTTTTTTGCATGATCAGCAAGAGCCAAACATTCGGCAAGATGTCCCATTCCAATGTCTTTTGAGCATTCTGGCCAAAAAACAATCATTGCAAATTTTTAAACGTAATTCCAATAAACTGGTTCTTCGGCGGGGATATCTTCAACTGCAACTCTGCCGACAACTTGTTCGAAGTATTTAGGTTCAATTCCCATCCCTGGTCTTTTGATGCTCAACATATTTCTTGTGATCAAGGTGCCTTTTTTAATGTCAGCATTGGCAATGATGCTTTTACGGTTGTTTCGACGAGTTACTAATTCGTCCTTACTAGGTCTCTTAATCCCAT
>JABHTA010000148.1 GCA_018669945.1 Flavobacteriales bacterium | reverse complement strand
GTTTTTTTCGCTCAACCAGTTTTTTGAATTCAATATTCTGGTCTAAAATTTTAACAACTTTATTCTCAACAAAGCGTGTGTTCGGGTTTAAATCTTCATCTGTTGCTAATCGTTTTTCTTTGTCACTGACATGCTTTTTTTGCGCTACATCTCTCAATTCAAGAACAAACAACAGCATATAAGCATATAGCTCATTTATCCTATTAATGCTGCCCATCAATTCTTTTTCAACGGTAAGAAAGTCTTTATCTTCGGATTGATAGTACTTATATAAAGCCTGAAAAACTTTTACGCGGATATATCTCCTATTTAGCATCTAAAGAACGGTTTCTTGTGTTGTTTACTTTCTGTTTTTTTCAATTCTTTCTTCAGCCATTCTATTGGCTGCCATATAGGTAGGAATTCCCTCCTTCTTAGATACTGTAATAATATCTAATGTTGTTTGATAAATCTTTTCTGTCTGAGACATTGCGCCTTCCTTGTCGTAACCATGCAACTCTGAGTAACAGTTTATCAATCCTCCTGCATTGATAAGAAAGTCTGGAGCATAAATAATACCTTTTTCCATTACCTCTCTGCCATGGTGGATTTCACTTTCCAATTGATTGTTCGCCGCTCCTGCAATAATCGAACAATTTAATCTCTTCAAAGTATTATCATTCACTGTTGCTCCTAAAGCACATGGAGCATAAATATCCATATTTACATCATAAATATCATCTAATTCGACCGCTGAAGCACCGTGTTTTGAAACAGCAACAGCAACTGCTTCTTGGTCAATATCTGTTACAACGATTTTGGCGTTCTCTTTTGCTAAATACTCTATTAGGTACATCCCAACATGGCCAGCTCCTTGCACTGCGATTGTTTTGCCTGCTAAAGAATCGTTACCCCATTGCACTTTCGCTGAAGCTTTCATTCCCATGTAAACACCATAAGCTGTAACAGGAGATGGGTCTCCTCCTTTATTTAGTAATCCAGATACATGATTAGTTTCTTTTGCCACCCAGTTAATATCTTGTGGATTAATACCAACATCTTCAGCTGTGATATATTTTCCATTTAAACTATCAACAAATTGTCCAAATCTTCTAAAAAGCGCTTCACTTTTGTCCGTTTTAGAATTGCCAATAATAACTGCTTTGCCACCCCCTAAATTCAAACCAGAAATAGATGCTTTAAACGTCATCCCTCTAGATAAACGCAAAACATCGATTAACGCTTCTTGTTCAGATGCATAATTCCACATCCTGGTTCCCCCAAGACTTGGCCCAAGAACTGTGTTATGCACCGCAATAATTGCTCTTAACCCAGTTTGGTTATCGTTACAAAAAAGCACTTGTTCATGCCCCATAGAAGACATGCTGCCTAGGATTTTTCCGTTTTCAGCAACTTCTGCTTTTTCTCTAACGTTAATCATTCTTTACGGAATTTAATTAATACTATTTTTGGGCTCGAAACGAAGTAGTTTAGAACTCGAATCAAGGAAGCCAAAAGTAGTGTATTTTTCTATTTGTACAATGGTAAAAAAAGTGTTTTAATGAAGTCATTGTGGTATTTAAATAAGTATCTTTTTAAATATAAATGGCGTTTACTATTAGGTGTTGTTTTTATATCGCTGAACAATACTTTTAACGTTTTTATACCACAAGTTGTTAGATATACAATAGACGCAGTAAAAGAAAGTTTAACAACTTATTATCTTTTTGAACAAGATTCATTTCGTGATTTTGCACACGACATAAGCGAAACTACAAGCAAGTTAGCACTAATAGCTGGCGGAACAATAATTGGATTAGCGATACTAAAGGGTTTTTTTCTTTTTCTTACTAGACAAACAATTATTATCGTTTCTAGACTTATCGAATATGATTTAAAAAACGAAATTTTTGACCAATATCAAGTCTTAAGCTTGTCTTTTTACAAGCGAAATAAAACAGGTGATTTAATGAATCGTATTAGCGATGACGTTAGCAAAGTAAGAATGTATATTGGTCCTGCAATAATGTACACTGCAAACTTAACTTTACTTTTTATTTTAGTCATTTATACCATGCTAAAGGTAAACACAGAACTTACCTTATACGTATTACTTCCACTACCACTGCTTTCTTTTCTTATTTATTATGTAAGCAATATCATCAATAAAAAAAGTGATCAAGTTCAAAAACAATTATCAACATTATCTTCTTTTACTCAAGAAGCATTCTCTGGCATTCGAATTATAAAGGCCTATAGTAGAGAACAAGATTCTTTATTCTCTCTTGAGCAAGAATGCAAATCATACAAATATGTTAACCTTGATTTGGTGAAAATTAATGCCTTATTTCATCCTTTGATGCTACTCTTAATTGGAATAAGTACAACGTTAACCATATACATTGGCGGTATTTTAGCAATACAGGGGAAAATTACTATAGGTAATATTGCTGAATTTGTGATATATGTAAACATGCTAACCTGGCCCATTGCTGCTGTAGGATGGGTTACATCATTAGTGCAAAGAGCTGCCGCTTCTCAAGCTAGAATTAATGAATTTCTAAACATTGTTCCCGAAATTACCAATTCAACTATCGGCTCCACAGATATACACGGGAATATTGAATTTAAAAATGTTACATTCGATTATCCTGATTCTGGCATCCGCGCACTGCATGATGTTTCTTTTTCTGTTAAACAAGGGAAATCATTAGCAATAATGGGAAGAACAGGAAGTGGAAAATCTACCATTGCCAACCTAATTGGAAGAATTTATGACATTTCTAAAGGTGGCATACTAATCGACAAAACCCCAATTGATAAAATTAACCTTAACGATTTAAGGTCGAATATTGGATATGTTCCGCAAGAAGTCTTTCTGTTTTCAGAAACAATTGCAAACAATATTTCCTTTGGTTTAACAGGAGTGAATGTTTCAAAAAAAACAATTGAAGAAGCAGCAAAAAATGCAGCTATTTATCGTAATATAATCGAGTTTCCAGATCAATTCGAAACTTTTGTTGGAGAGCGAGGAATCACTCTATCTGGTGGTCAGAAACAACGTATTTCAATAGCAAGAGCAATAATTAGAACCCCCCAAATATTAATTTTCGATGACTGTTTATCATCCGTTGATATAGAAACGGAGGAAGAAATTTTACGCAATCTAAAAATCATTATGCAAGACAAAACAAGCATAATAATTAGTCATCGAGTAAGCTCCGTAAAACACGCAGACCACATCATTATTCTTGATGAAGGAAAAGTGATTGAAGAGGGCAAACACAGTTTTTTAATCGACAAAAAAGGTCTTTACTTCGACTTATTTCAAAAACAGCAATTAGAGAATAGTTAAAATCTTCTTCTGTTTTTATGAAAATTATCACTAAGTTTGTTAACATCAGCTAGTTTAATAATGTAACTAAAACTTACAGATAATGGATGGAAATGACAATAAAAAAATTGCAAATGAAACTGGCAGAGACGAAATCTATTCCAACGTTGTCAGAGCAGGTAAGAGAACCTATTTTTTTGATGTTAGAGCCACCAGGGGTAACGACTATTATATTACCATTACCGAAAGTAAAAGACGCTATAATGAGGACGGTACATATAGTTATCAAAAGCATAAAATATTCTTATACAAAGAAGATTTTGAAAAATTTAGCTCTGCGATGTCGAACACCATTAAAAAGGTTTTTGAACTGCAAGCTATAGAAGATTCCAATCTCGCAGAAAGGGTTTCAGATACTTTTACTGATGTAAAATTTGAAGACCTAGACTTAGCGAATTCTTCTGCTTCTGAATGAAACTAGTAAGTATGAATTGAAATAAAGTAATTTATTACATGTTCTATTCGAACATCTCCTATATTGTCTGAATACCCTTTTCTTAATCCGCACCTTGAATTTACATCAATAATGTCAATCGACCCTACTCCAATTTGATTATTACAGGACAAATTCAAAATTGCTCCAGCTACAGCTTTTTTTTATAAAAAGAATACATAAAATTTGAATCTTACTCTGTCATTTTAACAAAAATAGTTAAGAATGAAAATAATTCATTTAAGTTAATTTCAATTAATTTTGTATTGTTTTGAAATCAATTGTGCGAATTTTAATCTTGTTAGTGCTGTTTTCAAATCTTGCTATAGCGCAAACTGGTTTATCACTTCAGCTAAATCATCACAATGGCAAGTTAATAGCGATAACCAATGAATTTCCTGAATCGGGTTTCAGCTCAGTGACTGAATTTAATTTCAATTATCACACAAGTGGGCATAAATACTGGCACAAGAGTTATTTTAATCCAAGAATTGGTTGCTCAGTGGCTTTTCAACAATATGGAAATTGGGGAATTTTAGGTGGAGGTATTTCGATACAACCAAATATAGCGTTACAAAAGCGCTTTGTTAAAGGGTGGTCAATTGAAAGTAGAACAGGTTTAGGTATGGCCTTTTTCAACAGACCACATGATGCAATTAGCAATCCTACAAATACTATTATAGGTTCTACTGTAACCGCTTCGTTTTCAGAATATATTGGAATACAAAAAACTATTCGAAATATTGGGGTTCATGCCGGAGCAAGCATCTGGCATTGGTCTAATGGACATACTAGCGTGCCAAATGTTGGAGGGAATTTTATAGGATATTCGGTTGGGCTTCTTTATAGTATCAAACCTACTCTTGAACATAGTAAAAGAAAAGGTTCGGCAGACATTGACCCAGCGATAAAAAAATATCCAATTTGGGATATAATCGATAAAAAAATTCATGTAGACATCGCTGGCTCACTTGGTATCCATGAAATAGAAGGGACATTTCAACCTGTTGATGGACCTAAATATAACGTTTATTCAGCTACCGTGGGAGCAACCAGGAGGGTTGGAAAAGTTGAAAAACTAACACTTGGTGTCGATCTCAACTATTTTACAGCCTATCACGAACAGATCGTCAATCAAGAATTGTTCGAATCCGATTATCGTTTAAAATCTTCGAACGTTGTTGCTTTTATTGGTAATGAGTTTCTTTTTGGCAGGCTTGCTTTTGTTGCGCAGTTAGGTATAAATATTTATACCCCGTTCAGAAAAAAGATAACTGAACCTCTTGAATTTACAGCCCCCATAGCAAAAGCACTATACATATACAGCACCAATAAAATAGGTTTTCGATATTATTGGGCTACCGATTACCAAAAAGTAAATCGCAAAATTTACACAGAAATCAACCTTAAAACTATTTTCGGTAAAGCTGATTTCATTCAATTTAAAGTGGGCTATAGCCTTTAGTTACAGGAAGTTACTGTTCTCTCTTTTATTTTGGCATTGTTTAGTTTATTTTTGGCCACTTAATAAAAAACCCAGGAAAAATATGAATATTTTAAAATACGTGCTTATAAGTACCGTTTCACTAGGGATTGTAAGCAGTGGAGAAGCTCAAAAAAATGAAACAAAAGTTGAAACTGTTGCTGAAGAAACAAATTCAATGTCATGGTATACTGAAGAGTATACTGAAAAAGACGATGATGGATTTAGGTGGAAAACGGAACGTTTTGCAGATATCAAAATTGCTAAATATCAAATTCCCAGCTGGGATAAATTATCTATCGATCAAAAAAAGCTAGTTTACTTTTTATCTCAAGCCGGTTATTCTGGTAGAGACATTATATGGGATCAAAACTACCGACACAACCTAACAATCAGAAGAGCATTAGAAAACATTATTTCAACTTATGCTGGAGATAAAACTTCTGATGACTGGACTAAATTTATGGTTTAT
>JABHTA010000137.1 GCA_018669945.1 Flavobacteriales bacterium | reverse complement strand
GAGCCAGCCTTTTCTTTGTTCATCGGCTACAACACCTTCACCAGTTAAACTTATCGACGCATCTGCTATTGATATTGAAGCGATTGTATTATCAAAGTTAATATCTTGAGGTCTAATAACACCTCGCAATACCATAATCTGCTCCTCATGGTTTACTGTTACCGAACGTCTACCTTCTATTTTAAAATTACCACTTGGCAATATTTCTGTTATTAATGCAGAAATAGTTCCTGTTAAAGTACCGTTTCGGGTAACACTACCTGATCCTTGGTTTGAATTATTCACTGATGCGCTTACAGTTGGGTCCAACCCCGTTCCCATCCCTAAAAAGTTTTGCACTCCTAAGTTTGATGGTAGTCCTAATACATTCTTTGTTTGCATATCCAATTCTGTACTTTTTGCAGTATCGGTTGTGGCAGATTGAGTTGAGGTTGCACTTTCGTTAATTGTCACTGTTATAATATCTCCAACCCGCTTTGCCTTATCATCTCCAAATAAAAAATTTCGTGGCGTATCTCCCGGCCAAAGCGCACCTTCTTTTTTTTGTACTTTATCTTCTTTGGCGTATAAGTTTTTGGGTATTACAGTCGACGTATTATCTACTGCTCTATGGGTAGTCGAACAAGCCGATAAATTAATTAATAACCCAATGATAAATATGCTTAATATTATTTTATGAATACTAGTTTTGTAATATTTTTTCATTAAAAACTCACTTTCACCGTATTAGCATCTACTAGCCTTCCATATATTATTTTTTTAGACTCGATGTTTAATACCTGTACCATTTCATTCTCATATCCATCTTGCTTAAGAATTCCCGGTGTTGTTATTTTCATTCCGTTTTTTTCTGCTAGAATCATTATTTTTTCTCCCTTACTTCCCAATGCTGGTTTTTTCATAGATCTTTGCAGTAAAGATCTTCCGTTTGGGAGGTAATTAACTGCCTCATTGCCCAATGCATCTTCAATGTTTTGTATTGTATTTCCTAAAATTCGTTCTGTTTTAATAGTTTCTAAATGTATATTATTTCTTGTAAATATTTCTCCTCTCTTTATTTGCCGAGAAGTTTTGACCACTTTCTGAGAAACCATTACCCTGCTATTTATTCCTATTCGTTTCTGGAATATTCCATCTACCTGTATTTCAAGGGTGATAGGTATTCTTCCTACATTTCTTGACCCTCCATGTCCTTTATATACCAATAACTTTTCTCCAGAAGGGATTGTTATTTTCCCGCCTTGATAATAGATGTCAATTTCTAACTGTTCTTTTTCCCATGGAAGGGTTCGCAATAAAAAATCTTTAGCGCTTTCTTTAATCTCTTCTACTGTTATAGTTTGTTTTTCTTTATAGCTACCACTATTGCTTATTGTTGGAAATATTAATAAAGAACAAATTATTATCGAATTTATATACAAAGTTATTCTTTTATTCATCATTCAACTTTACCGTTTCATGTTGTTTGCAATTCCAAGCATTTCGTCAGCTGTTTGTACGGTTTTAGAATTTACCTCATATGCTCTTTGTGCAGATATAAGGTTTACTAATTCTTCTACTACACTTACGTTTGACAATTCTAGAAATCCCTGTTGCGTAGAACCTCTATCTTGAGTTTGTGGGTTTCCAATAACTGGAGTTCCGGAAGCATCTGTTTGTCTATACAAATTAAAACCAGCTGCTTGTAGGCCCGCTTCATTTTGGAAGGTTGCTAGTTGAAGTGTTCCTACAAGTGTTGGTGCTGGAGCTCCAGGTTGAGTTACAGAAACACCCCCTTGGGAATCGATAGAGATATCCAGTGCATCTGTAGGAATTGTAATTGCTGGCTGTACGACCAATCCGTCCGCAGTCACAATTTGTCCAGTATTGTTTATTTTAAATGAGCCCGCCCTTGTATAAGCAATTGTTCCATCTGACTGTGCAATTTGGAAAAATCCTTTTCCTTGAATTGCTATATCAAGAGGGTTTTGTGTTTGTGTGAAGTCACCTTGAATAAATGTTTTCTGAATAGAAGCAGTTTTAACACCTAAACCCATTTGTGCACCTGTTGGTACCTGTTGACCACTTGGTGATAAAGTACCTACCAATCTTAAGTTTTGATATAACAAGTCCTGAAACTCAGCTCTACTTCTTTTAAACCCTGTAGTATTTACGTTAGCCAGGTTATTTGATATAACGCTCACATTCGTATCCTGAGCATTCATTCCCGTTGAAGCAGTATATAAAGATCGAATCATTTTCTAGATCCCTTTCTAATAAATATGACTTTTTATGTTGGTTGAATTAGCCAACTCTTCCAATACTATTTACTGCTTGATCATCCATATTATCTATTGATTGAATCATTTTTTGGTAGGTTTCAAATAACCTCAGAGTCGATATCATGTTTGTCATTTCATCAACAGCTGTAACATTTGATCCTTCTAAAAAACCTTGTCTTAATTTTGTATTATTTATTGGCAGTTCTTCTGCCTCTGTATCGCTTTGATAAAACAATCCATCACCGATTTTTTCTAGTGTTTGTTTATTTTCAAAGTTAACTAATTTTATCTTTCCAATGTTTTGGTTTCCTAGCCCAGTTCCTGCAAAAATATTTCCATTTGCATCTATAGATATATCTGATCCTTGAG
>JABHTA010000257.1 GCA_018669945.1 Flavobacteriales bacterium | reverse complement strand
TCCCATGCTTGTTGCGTCTCTGTTTTTACTTTGTTAAAGTCCCATTGCGGAATTTCAGCTTCGAGATTTTTTCTCGCCTCTTCAATACTAACCGCTGATATTCCAATTTTTACTAAGACCTCTTTAGAGTTGAATCCAAATGTGTTTGTATGGCCTTTTGTGCCGCCTAAGTCACTCATTTTTTCAGAGAATTGAGCTACAAAATATACGTGTTGTTCTTTTGCCCAAGCTTCTGATACTCGGAATCCTGATACGGTATATTCGTCCTCGATAGTTAGATTAGACTGAAGTACTTTGTCTCGATGGTCTAAATCGAGGTAAACAAGATTGTCATTTTCGCTTTCAAAAATGTACTTGTGCATCCCTGCCCGTTTACTTGTAGTTAACTCGACTTTAATATTATCATCGCCTAGTGTTACTGCGTAGTATCCTGGTTGAGCTACTTCGGTAGATTTATAAAATTTGGAGATGTGCCCTTGGTCGGTCTCACTCATTTTGAAAGGCATAAGTAAAATGTCGCCATAGTCAGATACACCAGTGCCGCTCAGGTGGGTATGACTAAACCCATAGATAATAGAATCTGAATCATGATATCCTGAGCAACCATCCCACCCAGTTAATCTCGTGTCTGGGCTTAATTGCATCATTCCAAATGGAGCGCTAGCTCCTGGGTAGGTGTGTCCATGACCTCCTGTTCCAATAAAAGGGTTGACATGTTGGGTTAAATTTTGGCAATAAGCGTTGAGAAACACCGCTATCCAAAAAGTGCTAATTAAGGCTAATCGGAACATAAGATGTTGTGTGAGATTTTAGTTCAATTTCTTTCCATATTAATGCACCAGCTCCTATAACCGATGCGTTATGGTTGAGTTCAGATGCTTTTAATGTGATTTTATTTTGAAAAATATTGAGCAGGTTTTTTTCCATGTAAACCTTGGTTGGCTTTAGCAATAAGTCTCCTGCCTTTGCAAGGCCACCAAAAAATATAATTTGATCTGGGCTGCTTATCGCCACCAAGTTCGCAAGGCAGAATCCAAGTTTTTGAGCTGTGTAATCGAATATTTCAAGTGCTAATTCATCACCATTTCTAGCTGCTTCTGTAATTATTCTGCCCGACAATTGGTTGGATGAATAATCTCGCAATTTACTTTTTCTAGCAGATTTTCCTAGAAAAATATGTGTAGTTCTAACAATCCCCGTAACTGAGGCATAAGTTTCAAGGCATCCTTTTCTTCCACAGCCACAATCTCTGCCCTCGGGGTCAATAATAACATGACCTATTTCGCCTGCAAACCCGTCATGGCCGTAAACAATATCTCTATTAATCACAAAACCACTGCCAACGCCAGTACCTAATGTTATTACCACAAAATTATCTACCTCTTTCGCACCTCCAAATAGCATTTCTCCCATTGCAGCAGCATTGGCGTCATTTGTTACGGCAATTGGGATTGAGAAATGTTTGCTAAAAAGCTTAGATAAATTTGTGACTCCATTCCATGGTAGGTTTGGAGCAAATTCAATTGTGCCGTTATAATAATTGCCATTAGGGGCACCAATTCCGATTCCAACTACTTCTATTTTTTCTTTCAGATATGCTGCCGCAAGTTTTATTTTGTCGCACAGAGTGGTTACTAATTGTTCTGCAGATTTAAAGCTTTTCGTTTTAATCGCTTCTTCATGAATACAGTTCCCATTTTTGGTTATTAAACCAATAACCGTATTAGTTCCTCCAATGTCAATTCCAATCGCTACATTCATCCCTCGTTATTAATTATTTTTTTGGATAATTTACCGTAGTAATAAATGTACCCATAACATACTATTGGTAAAATAAATGCAAGTTTAAACCCTATTGTATCAGCTAGATATCCATAAAATGGAGATATAAATGCTCCACCACAAATAGCTGTACAAAGCACTCCAGAACCTAAAGGCTTTAAATCCCCTAAATCTCTAATTGCTATTGCAAATATGGTTGGAAACATTATAGAATTGAATAACCCTACAGCTATTATACTCCACATTGCCAGAAAACCTGATGTATTCATTGATAGTAAAACCATTAAAACCGCTCCTAGGGAAAACAGAGAAAGGATATTTCCTGGGTTATATATCTTCGTTAAGTATGTTCCAATACTTCTTCCTACCATCGCTCCGGACCAATAAAAAACTACAAAAGCTCCTACTACTGCTTTTCCATCAACTTCTGTGATATCAGAAGAGTGAACTAAAGAAAAAATAGAACCCATTATTTCACTTGATTTGATTTGATCGACAAGACCAATGTCCATAAAATATAGCGTTAGATAACTTCCTATGGCAACTTCAACTCCCACATAAACAAATATTCCTAATGCTCCTCTAGAAAGAAGTTTGTTTTTAATAACTTCTGCATATGTTCCCACAGAATTTTCATCAAGTACCTTGGGAAGTTTAGTGAAAAATACAAAAATGGCCAATCCAATAAGTATCGCAGCCAATATGATAAATGGTCCTTGCACTGCAGAGGCCTCTTGCAAATAATAGTCGATTTTTTCATTCTCAGGTAGAACACCAATTTCATCAGTTGACAATATATTGTCGCTTAAAATAAATATTGCTCCAATTACTGGAGCAATAGCAGTTCCTAATGAATTAAATGCCTGAGATAAATTTAATCTACTTGAAGCACCGTCCGAATCTCCTAACATTGTAACATAAGGATTTGCAGCAACTTGCAGTACAGTCATTCCACTCGCTAGTGTAAAATACCCTAAAAGAAAAAGTGGAAATACTCTAAATGAAGCAGCAGGGTAAAACATTAAACATCCTATTCCCATAGTTAATAAGCCTATAATGATTCCTTTTTTGTAGCCTATTTTTTTTAATAATAATCCTGCAGGTATTGAAACAAAACCATATGCAATAAAAAAAGCAAACTGAACCAACCCTGCTTCAAAGTTCCCAATTGAGAATATTTCTTTTAGCCTAGGTATAAGCGAATCGACTAATACTGTAATTAATCCCCACATAAAAAATAGGGAGGTTAATAATCTAAATGATTTGGTATAGTTCATATTGTACTAAATCG
>JABHTA010000063.1 GCA_018669945.1 Flavobacteriales bacterium | reverse complement strand
TGGTGCTGATGTCGTTGCGCCATCAGATATGATGGATGGCCGCGTAGAAGCTATTCGTGATGGGTTAGACGATAACGGTTTCGAAAACGTTGCAATTATGTCTTACTCTGTAAAGTTTGCTTCGGCTTACTACGGCCCGTTTAGGGAAGCTGCAGATTCTACCCCTGGACAAGGGGATAGAAAAAGCTACCAAATGGACTTCCGAAACAGAAGAGAAGCGATGAAAGAAGCAGATCTTGACGAAACCGAAGGTGCTGATATATTGCTGGTAAAACCAGCTTTGGCTTACTTAGATATTATTACAGAAGTAAGGGAACAAACTAATTTACCCTTAGCTTGCTACAACGTTTCTGGTGAGTACTCTATGGTGAAAGCTGCTGCCAAGCAAGGCTTAGTTGACGAACACGGCATAGTAATGGAAAACATGTATGCTTTTGCTCGTGCAGGCGCAGATATTATTATTACCTACCACGCTAGAGATATCGTTGAGAATGGCTGGTTGTAAACTATTCTGTAGCTTTGGGATAATGAAGCGTTGCATATTTTGTCTATTTACATTATTAATTTACGGAAATTGCGTTGCGCAAACAAGCTCTTCATTTCACGAGAAAAATCATCTTGCGCTTTTATTTGAACCATCTGCAGGAATTAGTTCTGCTTTTTCCAAAAGTCACCCCCAGTACGAATTCAACCCTTATTACCGCTATGGATATTCACTAAAAATAGGGTTAGTATCAAAGAAAAAGATTGGTGTATTTACTGGAATAAATGTTGAGAACAGGGGAGTAAGTGGAATCTATAGTTACACTTTCAGCCTTAATAGTTGGGGACCAAGTGAAGAAGAAATTGCCTATTCAGGGCATGTAAATTCCATTGGAATTCCAGTTTTCATACTATTTCCTGTAAAGGGCAACCTATATTTAATTACCTCAATCAATCCATCATTATTGAGGTCTATTCGCTACAGTAAATATGAGAATAGTAAATCGATTAATGAGGGCGCAAGCCTTCTCGGTAGAAAAATATCTTATGAAAATGCATCTCTTCAAGAGCGGTTTCAATTAAATTGGACCATAGGTGTATCCCAAGTTTTCTATTTAGGTGATAATTTTATGCTTCAATACGGGGGTCAATTTAGCCTTTACGACATTTCATCCTTCGAATATCGGACGAATAAAATATTCACTTATAGCGCTGAAATAACCCTAGCGATTGGTTTGATTAAATAATTTTCTTCTTAATCGGAAAAATCAATAGCAAAGCTGGTAACAAAACAAGGTCAGAAAGCACCGCAAAAAGAAGTGTAAGCGAGATTAGAATACCAATGTTGGCTGTGCCTAAAAAGTCGGAGAGAGCAAGGGTTAAAAACCCACCACATAGAATTAAAGAAGTAACCACAATTGCTTTCCCTGTAGAAAGGTAAGAGCGTTTTATGGCGTATAACATCGACTTACCTTGTCGTAATTCATGCCGTAGCTTACTTAAAAAGTGAATAGTGTCGTCTACTGCAATACCGAAGGCTATGGTAAATATTATCGCGGTCGACATTTTAAGATCAATGCCCAAAAAACCCATAATTCCGCCAATCATGACGAGCGGTAAAATGTTTACAATTAATGAGAATATAACTAGTTTAAAAGACCTAAACATTAAGAAAACGATTATTGCAATTACCCCAAAGGCTATCATCAGACCTTGTAATACATTCTTTGAGATGTAGCTATTATTGATGTCAATAAGGTGTGCGGTACCTGTAATGTTAAACCCGATTACTCCTGCATGCTCTTTCATGTACTCGGTAAGTTTGGCGTCTTGCTCTGCTAATCTGTAACTGCCAACATCTGCCGTACGGCCCGCAATTCTAGATGTTCGTAAATCGTCAGAAACTACAGAAGAGATGATATCCAGCTTCTGCAGCTTCTGCAGCTCTTTTACAATTTTATTGAGCTGCTTTTCTTTCTCTGGTAGTTTGTAGAACTTCTGCTTCCCGCCATGTTGGGCTTTATTTGCTGCTTTAATAATCGCAACAGGGCTTAATACAAATCCTAATTCATGTTCCGTTTGCAAATACGTTTCAATTGATTCCAGTCTTTGCAATACGTCAGCATCGTATATTGTTTTACTGCTATCTTCCAACCATATCGATAGTTCATAGGGTCGGCAGCCATCGAAGTTTTTCTCAATAAACCGGAAGCCTTGTTGTAGGTAATTATCCTCCTTAAGGTCTTCCAGTAAATGATTGTTTAAAATGATCTTTGAGCATCCAAATATGCTCAATCCCATAATAACCACAAATCCAGCGATACTCAGGCCTTTATTTCGTATAAGCCACCTAAACATCCCGTGAAGTATTCTATACCAAAACGTTTCTTTGTTTTCTACCTCGGCAACCTTCAAAGGCTTCGTTAAAAGGATGATAGCGGGCATTAAAGAGTAGGTTAAAACTAAGGCGATAACAACTCCACAAGCCACGTAAATTCCCAAATCAATAATTGGCATTATGCTAGACGTAAGTAGGGTTAAAAATCCGATTGACGTAGTTAACGAAGTGAAAAAGGTAGCCAAACCAACCTCTTTATATGCTATGGTTATTGCTTCATCTTGTGGCTTTCCTTTTCGGAGCTCTTCTAAGTACTTTGAGATAAGATGAATCGCATCTGATAAGCCTATCACTAACATTATGGTTGGCAAAATGCTTAAAATCATGTCAATCTTTTTACCGGTAAGCTCCATTAAGCCCATAGTCCAAATTACAGCTGTAATAATTACCACGGCAGGAACCCATACCCCCCAAATAGATCGGTAAGACAGCGACAAAAAGAGTACAATCAATAAAATAGAAGCGCCAACAAAAATGACTAACTCTGTTTGCAATAGGTTGATATAATATTCTTGGGCATCGCATCTTCCTGCAACATGGTGTTCGGAAAAGTTGAATTCAGCAAGAATTTCATTAGTATTTTCGGCCAACCCCCTGCAACCTTCTTCAGGTAGTTTTGAAGTGTGTCTTACGTATATTAATATTGATTTTCCATCTGCAGAAAAGTAGCTACCGGCCAGCTCTGGTGAGTTAAATATTCTAGCCGAATCGGATTCGTATTTTCGCGGTTTATCGAAATGGAGATATGGGATGTCGTTTAACACCCCAAAAAGTGGGTCCCTTATGGGAAAGGTAATGTTGGTGGGAGAAATTACATATTCAGTCCATGTCTGTTCTTCAAGCCTTTTGGTTAAGCCGTCAAGCTGGGTCAGAAAATCTTCCTTGAAAACTCCTTTTTCGTTTCTAATTGCAATTAAAACATAATCGTTATCGGTAATAAATTGGTCGCGATGTTCTAAGAACTTTCTAGTTGCTGGATCATCCTTGGGGAAAAACATTTCGAAGTTATAATCGAACTCCATTTGTAATGCGCGCCAGCCCATAAATACCGTTATTGCGGTTATTACGACTATTGTTATTATACTGGCTTTCCTATACACTTATTGACTGTTTTTGATAAGCATAAGACCCCCAATTATAGTCATGGCTCAAAGATAGTAGGTAGTGTTGATTCTTTAGCTTCAAAGTGGGCACATTATTTTCATCTTTACTTATTTCCACTTGGTCAACACCGCAGTTCTGGTAAGATGCAATTTTTGTTTTTACTTCCTGATGGAAATTTTCTTTGAATTGAAATACCCTGTATTCAATCTCATTTACTCCGTTTTCTCTAATGGAACATGCTGCATGAATATACTCTTCAGTAAACTCAACTTTACTATGCATCAGTCCTGCTGGAGTTTTTACAGTTGCCCCTTTTCCGTCAAAAGTTAATACTTCAAATTGTTTTGGAGACATAATTACTTTAGGAATAACTCTAAAATAAGCTTTATAGGCACTTTCTTTCAAGGCCCAAAAAAAACCCTCAACATGCTGTATGCTAAGGGTTTTGATTATCCGAATTTCGTTTTCAGTATATGTTTTATTGAAGTAACGTTGTTTTCTATCTTCTGTTCGTTCAACTAAATGAACAATAGATATTACATCGTTACCAAGGCTCACTTATACTGCTGCAGTGACACAAGCTAAAATCGTATCAACCGAATCTTTTACAGTAATCATTTTTTCTACAGACTCATCATCAATCTCAATATCGAACGCTTCTTCAACATCTAAAACGATATCAATAAGGTGAGCAGAATTAATTTTAAGGTCTTGTAATAAATCTGTAGTTTCAGAAATGTTACCGAAAGCCTCCATGTCTTGAACATATGGCTTAATAATTTCCTCTAATTTCTTTTTTACTTCTTCTCTCTCCATAATCTTAATTATTATTCCATTTTTTAAATATAATGCAGCAATTTACGTCCCCAAATCCAAAGCTTGATTTTGCAATCACTTCAAAATTAGTTGCTTCCATAAGGGTATGAGGAATTTTATTTTTACTAATTACTTTTTCTATTTCAGGGTGTATATTCTCACTGTTTATTGATGAATGAAAAAACCCACCCTCTAATTGAAGTAATGCGGCAACGCATTCTATTGATCCTGCGCCTGCCAAGCAGTGACCAATCATCGACTTCAATGAATTAATATGTGGAAAATCATCTCCTTCTCTTCCTAATGCTTTGCTCCAGTTATCTACTTCAATCACATCGCCCATAGTAGATGTTAAGTGGCCGCAAATAGCATCAATATCGTTAGGCGAAATGCCCGCAGAATCAATTGCTTGCAAAATGCATCTTTTTACTCCATCAGGATTTGGCGCCGTCATAGAGCCTTCTCCTCTTTGCCCGCCCGAGTTAACCGCAGCTCCTATTATTTCACCGTAAATTTTGGCACCTCTGGTAAGGGCCGAATCTAAATCTTCTAAAACCAGCGCTCCGCCTCCTGCGCCAGGAACAAAGCCACTAGCTTCTTCACTCATTGGGCTCGACCCTTGTTCAGGTGTTTCGTTGCTTTTTCGGTTTAAAACACGCATGGAGTCGAAGCCTCCCCAAATATATGGGCCTTCGCTATCACAACTTCCTGCAAGCATTCTGTTTGCTTGTCCTGATTTTATTCTATCATAACACATTGTAATTGCCTCAGAGCCAGTACTACATGCAGATGAATTGGTCGTTACTTGATTTCCAAGGCCAAGAATTCCGCCCATGTAGGCGCTAATTCCACTCGCCATGGTTTGCTCAACAACCCTGCTTCCAAGTCTTCTTACCTTGAGTGCATCAACTCCATAAATAGCATCTCGTAAAGCATCAACTCCTGTTAATCCGGATCCAAATACACAACCCGTATCCCAATCAATGTCACTGTCAGAACTTACATTAAATCCTGCGTCTTTCCATGCATCAATTCCAGCAATACATCCGTAAATAATACCAGTACTTTTTAATACTTTAACTGTTAATTCATCAAAATATTGATGTTTTAATTCTTCTGAAACATCTGGTATTCCTGCTATTTGACAAGCAAATTTAAGGTCCCCTAATAATGGGATTTTCTCAATTCCAGATTTCCCTGCTCTAATTGCCGACCTAAACTTTTCTAATCCTGTAGCATTTGGCGCTACAACTCCAAGACCGGTAACTACAACTCGCCTATTCATTACTCTTTAACAAACATTCCAGACAGAGTGCCCGAACAAATTAACTCTCCCGCTGGCGTTTCCATTTTCACGTCACAACAAAGTTTCTTCATTCTAAAGTATTTCTTTTTTGAAGAAACAATCACCTTGTCTCCTGGTTTAACGATTCTTCTGAAATTAACTTCTGAAGAGGTAAATAATGTTTTACAGTTTTCATCTCCTTCTCCTGTTTGGTTTAGAATGAAAATGGCCATTGCCACCAATCCAATTTGAGCCATGCATTCTGTTAAAATAACACCCGGTGTAACAGGAAACCCGGGGAAATGACCTTCATAGAAAAATTCATCTTCACGAAAAGTATAACATCCTGAAATAAAGTCTTCGTTTACTTCAAAAATCTCGTCAATAAATCGAAAAGGTTTTTGTTGGGGTATAAGGCTAAGAATTTTCCCCTCTATGGATGAATCGATAACTTTTTGCATACTGTTGGTTTGAAAAGTCGTAAAGCTAAGCAATTTGTTCGCCACCATCAACATTTATTATCGTGCCGTTAATCCATGTGGCTTCATCAGTAGATAATAAATAAACAACATTGGCAACATCTTCTGGCTGTGTAAGTCTGTGAAATGGATTTCTTATTACTGAATGCTTGATTATCTCACTACTTCCTGGTATCATTCTTAGTGATGGAGTATCCGTTACGCCTGCCTGAATAATGTTGGTTCTAATACCGAATGGTGCTAATTCTAACGCCATTGAACGTGCCATTGCTTCTAATACTGCCTTAGCTGCCGATACTGCCCCGTACGCTTTCCATGCTTTCTTGTTTCCTTCGCTTGTTAAGCCAATAATTCTAGCATCATCCGCGAACAACCCTCTCTCTCTAACTTCGTTTGCCCAATCTAAAAGACTAGACCCCATAGCATAAATAGTCATTTGGTAGTCTTCTTGATTCAACAGACGACTATCGTTCATTGCCTCTGGCAACTCTAACGATGATGTGTCAACATCTAAATCTTCTAAAGATTTTTTGATGATTGATGATTGATCAATATTTGGTGCAAGCAATTTAAGATTCCCTCTTGCTATTGAATGCAGCATTACACGGATTTTTCCTCCGGATTTTTCTAGCTCTGAAGCTAAATCGTCAAGGATTTTTTTTCTGCCAGCATCGCTTAACGCGTCCATATTAAAAGAAATAATATTTGCGCCTCCTGCTCGAAGTTGGTCAAATGTTGCTTCTGCTGCTTTTGCGCCTGCCCGTCTTTCTCGATAAGCAACACAAATACTCAGCCCTTTGTTGGCTAATTTTTTTACTGAGGCCAAGCCTATACCACTTGATCCCCCTAGGATGAGTGCCCAATTATTATTTGATGTGCTCATAATGTATTCTGCTTCTTTACTTAAAATTACAAAGAGATCCTAATATAGAGAATAAGCTTAATTCCTACCTATTCCCATCTTAACAATGCCGTTTGAGCGGAAAATCCCGGTCCAAAACTTAACATTAATCCATAGTCGCCTTTTTTGATGTCTTTCTTCAGGAAGCGTTCCATCACAAAAAGAACGGTTGCACTAGACATATTACCAAACTGATCTAAAACAGCTTTAGTGTCGTCAATGTTTTTACCAATCTTCCCGATTAAATCCTCCACCATTACAACAATTTTTTTACCTCCTGGATGGAAAATAAAATGCCCTAAATCAGCAACATCGATGTTGTTTTTCTCTAAGAAAGGAAAAATGATTTTTGGAAAATGTTCTTCGATTTTATTAGGAACAGCTGGGTCTAAGATAATGTGAAGGCCTGAGTTCTTTAACGCAAAACCCATCATATGTAGTTCATCTCTAAAGTGATACATCTGCGTGTCAATCACCGCTGGAAGAACCTCTTGAGAGTCCCCCATAATCATGCAAGAGGCTCCATCTCCAAAGATTGCAGAACTAACCGCATTGGTCATCGAATAGTCTTCCGTTTGAAATGTTGATGTAGGAGATTCAAAGGCAACAATCGCTACTTTTTTACCAGGGTTCGCCTTTAAAATATCATTAGCATATATTGTAGCTGAAACTCCTGCGGCACAGCCCATTTCAGTAATTGGCATGCGGACAACATCGGTTCTCATGTCTAACCTATTGATTAAGTACGCATCAACAGAAGGAATCATAATTCCTGTGCAGCTTGTTGTAATAATGTAATCGATATCGGTAGCCTGTAAATCTGCTTTTTTCAGCGCATTAACCAACACCTCTTCGCATAAATCAATACCTCGTTCCATATAGATATTATTGCGCTCTTCGAAAGTCATGGTAGTAAACACCTCATCGATATTCATAATTGAATATCTCCTAGACACTCTAGCGTTTTTAAAAACCTTGATGAATCTTTTCTGTGTTCTCTCGTCTTGGTCGGCAATCCAACGCTCGACATATTTGATAATATCTTCGGTGTTTTCGGAGTGTTCTGGGGTCGCAGATGCTACTGCTAGTACTTTAGGATTCATGCACTGAAATTTCGGCAAAAGTGCCATTTATTATCGGCAATACACAATAATTTGATGGCGAAATGCCCACATCCATTTTATTTCGTAATTCTTAGCTCCAGCTTTTTCCAAAATGGCCCGCCACTCTTTCTTTTTAAACCCTTTTAGAATGGAAATTTTACCGTCATTAATTGTTATATGGTTAGCTCGAAAAAGTATCGCAATAGCAATGAATGCATAGTAAGAAATTGTATTTCGGTGGAGGTCGCAGATGATTATTGCTTGGTTTGTTTTAGACATCGCATGCTTAATAAAGCTAACGATTTCGTCTTCAGAAAAGTGATGAAGAAAGATATTGGCAGAAACAAAGTCGTAAGATTCGGAGAAAAAATTATTATCAAATACATCGCCTATATCTATCTTTATGTTAGCATTATTTTTTGTTCTGCTTTGGGCATAATCTACGATAAAAGGATTCGCGTCAACGCCTTTCATTTTTAGCGAATAGCCTTTTTTTGTAGCCACTTCAGCAGCTCTTATCATTGTGTCTCCTCCTCCACAGCCCGTATCTAACAGGGTATATTCTTTCTTTTTCGAAAACGTAAAAATAGTTTTGTTAAGTGCGTTTAGCAAAGCATTATGGCCGCCAAGCATTTTGTTGTATCCTTCAATTTCCTTAAGGTTTTTTATCAGTTCAGCACCTTTAAGGTTGAAATCGTCAATTTTTTCTTCTACACCAGATAATCGTTGTTTAAATTTTTCGAACATAATTTTATGGGTACAAAGGAAGAACTAAAACGGTATAAACAAGAAACTTCCTTCACCAAAAAGAATTGACTACTTTTGTTAAGATGGCTAACAAGCAAGTGGCAGTTTTAGGGGGTGGCAGCTGGGCTACTGCGATTGTTAAAATGTTACTTAATAATTCGGAAAAAGTCCATTGGTGGATGCGTAATGCAGATGCTGTTAGTCACATTCAAAAATTTCATCACAACCCTAACTACCTTAGCTCTGTTGAGTTCCCTGATGGCAAGCTAGACGTTAGTGCCGATTTGCGTTCAATAGTAGAAAAATGTGACGTAATCGTGTTAGCGATTCCTTCTGCTTTTATTGAAGACGCTTTTGTCGCTATTGAAGGGATTGACATCTCTAAAAAATTGTTCTTTTCTGCGGTTAAAGGAATTATACCTAACCAACACTCAATTGTGGCAAGATACCTACACAAACAGTACGACTTGTCTTATGATAATATTGGAATAATTTGTGGGCCCTGTCACGCAGAAGAGGTTGCAATGGAGAAATTATCTTATCTCACTATTGCCTGTATGGATGAGGATAAAGCACAAATGATGGCTAATCTTTTAAATTGTAGATACATTAAGACGTCTATTACAGAAGATGTTTTTGGAACAGAAATCTCCGCCGTTTATAAAAATGTTGTTGCAATTGCATCAGGAATATACCATGGTTTGGGTTATGGAGATAATTTTCAAGCGGTGCTAATATCTAACGCTATTCGAGAAATAAAACGATTTGTCGATGCTGTAAGCCCTGTTCACAGAGATGTAAATTCTTCTGCTTATTTGGGGGATTTATTAGTAACAGGGTATTCACAGTTTTCGAGAAATAGGACTTTTGGAACAATGTTAGGAAAAGGCTACACAGTAAAATTTGCTCAGCTTGAAATGAACATGATTGCAGAAGGTTATTATGCCGCGAAGAGTCTTGTTGAAATCAATAAAAAATTCGAAGTAAGTATTCCTATTGCTGATGCCGTAAACCGGGTTTTATACGAAAAAATGTCGCCGCAGATTGAGATGAGACTTCTTGCCGATAAGCTTAATTAGACTTCATGAAATAGGCTTGTATTTGTTTAGCTCGTGCCGCTCCTACTGCTTTTGTTAATTCTGCTATTTTGGCTTCCCTCACTCTCTTTACCGACTTAAATTCGCGCAAAAGGGCTTTCACTGTTTTTTCACCTACCCCAGGTATATCATTTAACTCGGTTTTCAAAGCGCCTTTCGAGCGCTTGTTTCTATGGTGGGTAATTCCAAATCGGTGCGCTTCGTTTCGCAAATGCTGAATTACCTTAAGTGATTCTGACCGTTTGTCGATATAAATCGGAACTGAATCTCCAGGAAAAAAGATTTCTTCCAGTTTTTTAGCGATGCCAACAATACCAATTTGACCGCGCAATCCAAGTTTTTCTAAAGCAGTTACAGCTGAGCTCAATTGCCCTTTGCCTCCATCAATAATGATGAGTTGAGGTAGTGATTTCTTTTCAACTTGTAGTCTCTTATATCTTCTGTAAACTACCTCCTCCATTGATGCAAAATCATCAGGGCCTTCAACGGTTGTAATATTGAAATGACGATACTCTCGTTTAGCGGGCTTAGCCTTTCGAAACACTACACATGCAGCTACAGCGTTGGTGCCTTGAAAATTCGAATTGTCAAAACACTCAATATGAACGGGGAGTTCTGTTAAGCGCATATCCTTTTTTATGAGTTCAAGAATCCGATCTGTTCTACGAGTTGGATTTCGTTTATCAAGCTGTTTTTCTTTTTCGAAACGAAATTGTTTGGCGTTTTTCGTTGACAAATCCAGCAGGGCTTTCTTGTCCCCTCTTTTAGGAATGATAAATTGAACACTTTCATCGAATTGCAATATTTTAAACGGAACAATTACCTCTTTTGCCGTTAGCGAAAATCTGGTTCTTAAATCCATAATGGCGAAAGCCAATAAATCTTCATCGATTTCTTGCAATCGCTTCTTCAGCTCAATAGTATGCCCCTGAATGATTGCGCCATTGTTCACTTTCATAAAGTTGATAAATGCGCTTTTGTCATCCGTAACAATCGAGTATACCTCAACATTTTTCATAGACGGTGTAACAACAACTGACCGGCTTTGAAACTTCTCTATTAGTTCGATTTTCTGTTTTAACAATTCCGCTTTTTCAAACTCTAGACCTTTGGCGTGCGCCATCATTTTGTTTTTGAGGTTATTGGTTATTCTTGGTAAATTACCCTTAATAACGTCTCGCACAGAATCTACAAACTCGTTGTAGTCGGCTTCCGATTGCAAACCCTCGCATGGTGCTTGGCAATTGCCTAAATGAAACTCCAAACACTTTTTAAACTTGCCTTTTTCGATGTTCTCTTGCGATAAATTGAAATTGCAATTACGTATTTGACTTACTGCTACGGTTAAGTCCATTACCGCTCTTAGCATACGAACCGAAGCGTATGGCCCGTAATATTCAGACCCATCTTTTATTACATTTCTGGTTTTGAATATTCTTGGAAAGCGCTCTTTTTTTATGCAAATCCAAGGATAGGTTTTATCGTCTTTTAGTTGGATGTTGTATTTGGGTTGGTGCTTTTTAATCAGTGAATTTTCAAGCAACAAGGCTTCCGTTTCTGAGCCAACCACCATATACTTAATATCTGCAATTTTACGAACCAGAAATAGTGTTTTCGTACTGTCGTGCCGGCCTTTTACAAAATAAGAGGACACCCTTTTTTTTAGCGCTTTGGCTTTACCAACATATATAAGAGCTCCTTCTGTATCGTAATATTGGTAAACCCCCGGGTTGTTGGGTAATGCTTCTATTTTAGACTTTAGCTCGTGGTTCACTTTTTCAAAGAAACAACTATAAATTAATTCTTTCGTGTTTTAGCTGAATCAACTCATGAAAACACTTGATTATATTTCCCTAATACTACTTGTGACTCTTATTTCTTGTAATAAGAAATATACATTAGACGGCTCAATAGATAACCCAGGTTTTATTGGCGAATGGGTTCTGCCTAGAAGTACTGCGAACATTATTTATGTAATAACGGAAAAAGGAAAATTAGTCCACATGACTTCCCGTTATGATGAACATCCATCAGAACCGGGAGCTGAAAGTAAGAAAAAAGGTAGGATTCAAATTGAGGGCCATCGAATGTTCATGGAATACCGATACTTGTTGCAGGAGAACTCTCTAGTCGAATTGCAAATTATTCAAGAACCAACTAATGTTGATACTACTTTTACTCTTGGAAACAATGGAGAGAGGTCGTTTGTACTTCATTTATGGAACTTCATTTCGTAAATGAAAGTAACCCCAGGGGTTTTACTGAGGGCGATATATACTATAGAGTCAAAGATTAAAAATTACTTCTTCCTTATCAATTGTATGCCATCTCTAATTGGGAACAATACATTTTGCACGCTATCGTCTTCTTGTACTTTTTTATTGAAGTCGATTAGAGCTTTGGTATCGACATCGCATTTCTCGTAATCTTCCAGAATTTTACCGCTCCACAACACATTGTCGGCAATAATATAGCCCCCAGTTTTAAGCATTGGTAAAACCATGTCGTAATAGTTGGCGTAGTTGGCTTTGTCAGCATCGATAAAAACTAAATCTAGCTCCTCGTTTATCTCAGGAATAATTTTAGTGGCATCTCCTATTCGCTGCTCAATTGCGTTTTCAAGCCCCGCTTTTACAAAGTACTTTTTAGCAAAGTTTTCTAACTCCTCGTTAATATCAATCGTAATTAACTTACCGTTTTCCGCCAACCCTTCCGCTAAACAAATAGCAGAATAGCCCGTAAACGTTCCTATTTCTAATACCACTTTAGGTTGAATCATGCGGCAAAGCATACTCAACGTTCTTCCTTGTAAATGGCCTGCCAACATTCTTGGGTTAATGGCCTTTAACCAAGTTTCTCTTGTTAATTCTTTCAGCACTAGCGGTTCATCCTCCGAATGAGCCAAAACATACTCGTCTATTTTAGGTTCTATAAACTCCATGTCATTTCGACAAATACGTAAGGTGAGTTAGCTGATCCTCAGCAAAAATCTCATTAGCAATTTCCTGAATTTCTTCCGCGGTTATTGCATCTATTTTCTCAAATACTTTTTCAATCGGATCAACAACATCATAAAGCATTATGCTTTTTCCGATTGTTAACATCAAGGAAGCTTTATTCTCTTGAGATAACCCAATTTGCCCAATCAATTGTTGTTTAGCTTGGTGGAGTTGATTTATGCCTAATTTCTTATTTCTAAGTAATCGTAACTCTTTCAAAACTAAACTTCTTGTTTTTTCCAAGTGTTTTTTATCTGTGCCGAAATAAATATTGAAAAGCCCTGTGTCGCTGTATGCCGTATAGTTAGATTCTAGATAGTAGGTAAAGCCGTGCTTTTCACGAATATTTAGATTTAACCTGCTGTTAAGTCCTGGACCACCCAACAAATTTGATAGCAATATTAATCCTCTGCGTTTGCTTGATTGCGAAGAATAGGCCACATTACCTAAAATGGCGTGTTCTTGAAAATTCGATCTCTTTCTTACAATACTTTTTTGTGCATAATTAGAAAATGCGATTCTTTTTTTAGTAGTAGATTTTGGCGCTATCTTGCTAAGGTGCTTTTCGACCTGTTTCCTCAGTTTCGCTACTGAAATCGGACCCACTGAAGCAAAAACCATTTCATCTGTTGAATAATTTTTCTCAATAAATTTTTGAATATCTGAAATCGTAAAATTCTTAATCAACTGCTCCTCCCCTAGGATATTACTTCCTATTTGGTGTCCTTCGTAGATCTGCTCCTCAAAATCATCAAAAATAGTTTCCGAAGGGTCATCTAAGTAAGAATTTATCTCGTCAATAATTACATCTTTTTCTTTGTCAATTTCCTTTTTAGGAAAAATGGAATTAAATGTAATGTCGGTAATTAACTCAATAGAGCGGTCGTAATGATGAGCTAAGAAAGAAGCGTAAATACACGTTTCTTCCTTTGTTGTGTAAGCGTTAATTTCTCCGCCTACAGCATCTAGTCTACTCAGTATATGAAATGCTTTTCTTTTCTTAGTCCCTTTAAATATAGTGTGCTCAATAAAATGAGCCATACCACTTTCTTTAGGATGCTCGTCTCGAGAACCAACATTAATAATGAGTCCACAATGTGCGACATTTCCATAAGGCAATTCGTGGTGAATTACCCTAATACCATTTTCTAATGTAAACGTTTCAAAACTCATTTTCTAAGTTGGCAAAAGTAGAAAATCAACCATGGTATACAACATGTTAGCATCAACTTGGTGATAATAAGAATATAATAGGGCCTTAGACTGCCTCTTTTTCGAGACACCTGCAAAGGATAAACATAACTACGTCTGAAGTATTGAAGTGTTTTAATGAAGCTCTTGCTTTTTCTTATTTCAGCATTTTCTCTTACCGCATTATTTTGATTTACCTTTGCTTCTCAATTAAGCATTAGTATGGAAGCAATGGAAGAAACAAGGTCACTTAATTTTATTGAAGAAAAGATAAAAGCGGACTTGGCTGATGGGAAGTTTGATAATACTGTTCATACTCGTTTTCCTCCTGAGCCAAATGGGTATTTGCATATTGGTCATGCTAAAGCTATCTGCTTAAATTTTGGTATTGCCATGGCAAACGGAGGGGTTTGTAACCTTCGGTTTGATGATACCAATCCGACCAAAGAAGAAACCGAATACGTTGAAGCTATTAAAGAAGATATCAAATGGTTGGGGTTTAACTGGGGAGATAAAGAATACTATACTTCTGATTACTTCGAAACACTTTATGGTTATGCGGTTAGGTTAATTGAAAAAGGACTTGCTTATGTAGACCACCAAACACCTGAACAAATAGCAGAACAAAAAGGAACACCGACAAAGCCTGGGAAAAATAGCCCGTTTAGAAATAGAACTATTGAGGAAAACCTGGAGTTGTTCACTAAAATGAGAAATGGTGATTTCGAAGAGGGTGTTTGTATTCTTCGCGCTAAGATTGACATGGAAAACGACAACATGCTTTTGCGTGATCCGTTGATTTATAGAATTAAAAAAGTAACCCACCACAGAACGGGAGATGATTGGTGTGTTTACCCCATTTACGATTTTGCTCATGGTCAATCAGATTCAATTGAAGGCATAACTCACTCGCTTTGTTCTTTAGAGTTTGAAGTTCATCGGCCTCTTTATAATTGGTTTATCGAAAATTTAGAGATATTTCCTTCGGAACAAACAGAGTTTGCCAGGCTCAATCTTTCCTATACTATTCTTAGTAAAAGAAAGCTTTTAGAACTAGTAGAAGGTAAGCATGTAACAGGTTGGGACGACCCAAGAATGCCAACCCTTTCTGGGCTTCGCAGAAGAGGTTATTCTCCTGAGGCAATTGTGGCGCTTTGCGATGAAATTGGTGTGCTTAAGCGAAATGGGTTAACAGATATTTCTTTGCTTGAGCACCACCTAAAAACTCACCTCAACAAAGTTGCTGAACGCAGAATGGCAGTATTGAACCCGCTAAAGGTGACCATAACGAATTACCCAGAAGGAGAATCGGAATTGCTGGATGCAGTAAACAATCCAGAAGATGAATTGGCAGGAAAAAGACAGGTGCCTTTTTCCAGAGAAATTTATATCGAACAAAACGACTTTATGGAAGATGCTCCACGTAAATTTTATAGACTTTCGCAAGGTCGAGAAGTGCGTTTGCGTTATGCATATTACATTACTTGCAATAAGCTTATTAAAGATACTGAAGGAAATATTACCGAACTACTTTGCACCTACGACCCAGAAACAAAAGGAGGAAAATCTCCTGATGGAAGAAAAGTAAAAGCTACAATGCACTGGGTTTCAAAAGAACACGCGGTTGATGCGGAGGTTCGATTATACGACCGACTATTTTCTACAGAAAGGCCGGACAAAACCGAAGAAGGAGGTCATTTTGCTGACAACCTTAACCCTAAGTCTGTTGAAATTATTTCGGGTAAACTTGAGCCTGAATTAAAAACAGCGCTAATTGGTGCCACATATCAATTCGAAAGACTTGGTTATTTCTGTAAAGACCAAGACTCGACAGGCTCTAGCCCTGTCTTTAACAGAACAGTAGCGCTTAGAGATTCTTGGGCAAAAAAGAAATAATATGGGTTTAGTATTAGTAGAAGATTTAGAAGTTTTTGCTTATCATGGGCACTTTAAAGAAGAGCAACTTGTAGGACGTAATTTTGTAGTTAACCTAATGGTTGATACCGATTTTTCAAAAGCAGTTGCAACTGACGAGCTAGATGGAACTGTTGACTATTCAGCTTTGTGCAGAATTATACACGAACAAATGGCGATTCCATCAAAACTTCTAGAACACGTTGGCGGCAGAATACTTGCCAAAATTAAAGAAGAGTTTAGCGGTTCCGTTCTTTTTGCTGAGCTTAAAATAGCCAAAATCAACACACCGCTACCTGGAAAAATTGGCGCTGTTTCCATCGTAATGCGGGAAGAGTTTTAGTTAGGTAACTTACTTAATTAGCAGTGGTTTTGTTTTTGACCCCACTGTTACATAGTAGATAC
Organism: Flavobacteriales bacterium; assembly: GCA_018669945.1. Lineage (GTDB taxonomy): Bacteria > Bacteroidota > Bacteroidia > Flavobacteriales_G > NORP312 > NORP312. The sequence continues at coordinate 449 of JABHTA010000063.1, read as the reverse complement.
CGGTACTAATCTCATTAAGAGAAATGGTGAATTGTTGATTCCCTTGTTTTAATAATAAAGCTTCGGCATAAATAATTTGGCCAAGAGAATTTGTGACCTTCAAATTAGTCTGTTTGTCTCCAGAATTCTGATCAAACGAAAGAACAAATTCACCGTTGTTTGGATTTGGGAAAACATTAAAATCAAACCCGCCATTCGTTTCTTCGATTATTGACGTGGGCTCTGTTATTGTAACAAAAGCTGTATCTGAGCAACCAGGCTCAACATCATCTGTAACTTCAACAAAGTAAGTTCCGGCGGTTAAAGCATTAATAATAGAAGCGGTCGATGAAGTGGACCATAAATAGGTTACGTTTCCAGCAGCACCTGTAACCATTGCAACAGCTGTTCCGTCTGCTCCCCCACTTGAGGTTACATTTGTCGAAACAATGGATACGCTTAAATTACAG
>JABHTA010000219.1 GCA_018669945.1 Flavobacteriales bacterium | reverse complement strand
TTTAAAAAATCAAGAGAAGAATACACAAACACTGAATTTATTCTTGAAGATGGCAAATATCTCTGCGGCAGTGAAGTAGAAAAAATGTCTAAATCTAAATTTAATATAGTTTCTCCAGACGAGCTATGCGAAAGATACGGGGCAGACACATTGCGGTTGTACGAAATGTTCTTAGGCCCTTTAGAGCAGCATAAGCCTTGGGACACAAAAGGAATTGAAGGGACACACCGTTTCTTGAAAAAGTTGTGGCGACTGTTCACCGAAAATGAAATATCGGATGAAGCACCAACCAAACCAGAATTGAAATCGCTGCACAAAATGATTCAAAAAATGGAAGACGATTTAGATCGATTTTCATTTAATACTCCCGTTAGTAACTTTATGATTTGCTGTAACGAACTGACTGACTTAAAGTGCAACAAGCGTGAAATATTAGAATCTTTCGCTATTATAATTTCTCCCTATGCTCCGCATATCATAGAAGAGTTATGGAAAAAATTAGGTCATAGTGAATCTATTAGTAATGCAAAGTTCCCAAAGTTCGAGGCTAGTTATTTAGCGGAGGAAAACCACTCCTACCCTGTTTCTTTTAACGGTAAAATGCGTTTTAAAATTGAGCTGCCTACTACTCTTTCCAAAGAGGAAATTGAGGCAGAAGTTATGGGCCATGAATTAGCTCAAAAATGGTTAGAAGGCAAGCAACCTAAAAAGGTAATTGTAGTGCCTAAGAAGATTGTGAATGTCGTTATATAGGCACTGGAAAGCGTTTATTCAAAGTACATTTGGATATGAATAAGTTTTTCAAATTCGTATTACCGGCAATTGCACTGGCCTATTTTGGCTTTCAGTTTTACGTCAAGTTTTCTGGTGCAGAAGAGGGTGACTTGGCTCCTGATTTTGAAGCGGAATTGATTGACAGCACGCCATTTAAACTTTCAGAACTACAAGGCAAATATGTGTTACTAGATTTTTGGGCTTCTTGGTGCGGACCATGCCGAATGGCAAACCCAAACCTTGCAGTACTCCACGAAAAATATTCGGATAAGCTAACCATAGTTACCGTTGCACTTGAAAAAAGTGGTGACGCTTGGAAACATGCGGCACAGCAAGATGGCTTTGTTTGGAAAAACCAAATTGTAGAGAAAAATGCATTCGTGATGCTCTCTAAAGTTGCACAAAATTATGGTGTATCAGAAATTCCAGCTAAATTTTTAATTTCTCCTGAAGGCAAATTACTTCCCCAAATGACATTTGAAGAAATAGATGAATTCTTGATGAACAAGTAAGAATACGCCAATTCACGTTTTGTTCTCCCGTTCTCATTATCTACCTTTACCTTGTGAAGAATGTAATTGCCTTGTTTTTTATTCTGATTAGTCAAGTTTTGACAGCTCAGAATTACCAGTGCTTTAATTCCAATCGATCGTACTATTATCTGAGCCTTGACAGTTGGCAAAACCGTGTCGAATCCATTCTTTTCGATTCTATAGCAGTGTATGGGACAGACACGGTATTCTTTAATTATGCACAATTACCAAATAGTGATGGTGAGTTCGATTTATGTGTAAACGATACTACATGGGTTGGAAATAAAATTGTAATAAATTCCATTTGGACAATACTTTTTAATTCATCTGGTGACTCAATAAAAATCAAATCAAATGGTAACATTGGTGAATACTGGAAGCTTTATCAATATGACAATGGCAACTACATTAATGCTACCGTAGACACAATTCAAGAAGAGACCGTTCTTGGAATTCTAACCAATACCAAAGTGATTTCACTTTTGGCCATGGATTCAACTGGAAATTCAATTTCGAACATATTTAACGGAAAGAAATTCAAATTATCCGAAACCATAGGCCTTACCCAGTTGTATCGTATAAATGATTTTCCAAATGATACGAGTACCGTAAAATTAATTGGTGAGACTAATCCAAATTTAGGCTTTCAGGAGTTTAACGCAAAAGAAATTTTCACCTATGAAATAGGAGACGAATTTCACTACAAATTTGTTAGCACGGATATTGATGGTGGTTGTGTGGAATACACGTCCCTCGATGTAATTGGTAAATCAACTAGTATCAATTTAGATACGATAACTTATACATATCACAGAAAACTATTTGAAACATACTATTCCTATTGGGCCAACGGAGACACAACCATTACAACTTTAATCAATGATACTATTTTGCAAAAGATAGTGTTTTCCTCTTATTCATACCTTGACCAACCTCAACTTATTGCTCAGTTTATCTTCCCATATTGTTACAAAAGCGTACGAATAGTTCCTGGCTATGTAATGCCTTTCGAAAAAGAATTGCGCGGCTACTATGAGTACGATTCAATATCTCATTGCTTTGACCCAATAATCGACTGTGGACCAGCACTAGAATATTATGCGCCAGGACTTGGTTTAACCTACCTTGACATCTGTTGTATGAGCTCCATGTGTGTTACCTACAGGGAACAAGTTTATGCAAAAAAGAGCGACAACGAATATGGTACTCCTCTAGATTGGTATGAATTAATATTATCAACTAATTACATCCTACCAAATGTGAATTCCAAGATTTTCCCCAATCCTTTTTCAGAAAAAATCGAAATTCAATTACCCTCCAACGCTGATTATTTTATTCAATTGTTGAACTCGATTGGTCAGATAATATATTCTGAGAAATTGAATGGCTCACGAACTTTTATTAACACCGAACAACTTCCTTCCGGAGCGTATTTCTTAAGAATCAACTCGGATCAAACTATGGAAACAGTTCAGTTGATTAAGTAAACGGCACAATCTTTGGAAAGTTGTTTAGTTAAATTAATGTTATGAAACGATTTCTCCCTTTTATTCTAGCCATTTTCTGCCTTGCGGCAACTGTTCCATTCATAGCTCCAACCGAAATTGATGTTGAAGAAACATTAATCTATAAATCTCTATCACCTGCAACTACGGCACCATTTAAAAAGGGAGAAAAACTAAAATACAAACTTGCCTACGGTATTTTAGGAGGAGGTTCGGCCATTATCGAAATTCGTGATGAAGAGAAAAAACTCGAAGGCAAAAGCTTATTACATATAGTAGGCATCGGTAAAAGTTCCTCGTTTTGGGATGCCTTTTACAAGGTACGCGATCGTTACGAAACCTATGTAGAAGAAGAAACATTTCATCCCCGATTGTTCCTAAGAAATGTTGATGAAGGAGGCTATCAATTTACTCAAGACTATCAATTTTACCCTGAAAAACAAGTTGTAAAAACACAAGACGAAAATGAATTTGACGTCCCAATGAATGTGCAAGATATGATGTCTGCTTTTTTCTACGCACGTACTTTCGATTTTACCAATATTAAGCAAGGAGACATTGTTACTGTTCAATCTTTTGTTGATGACGAAATATTTCCGCTAAGTATAAAATTCTTGGGTTATGATGATATTAACGTAAAAGCAGGGAAATATAACTGCATGAAATTCGCGCCTCTTGTACAACAAGGTAGAATCTTTAAGACAGAAGACGATCTTACTGTATGGATTAGCAACGATGCCAACAAAATACCTGTAAAAGCAGAAGCAAAAATTCTAATTGGTTCTGTAACAATGGAGTTGACTAACGCTGAAGGGCTTGCTAATTAATACCGCTAGCCAATAGACAAATGAAATTGTATTACTAAAATATTGCAGGTCCAAATTTAATTCTGAAGCTATTAGTTTAAAAGCTAGTTCTAGCGATAGGAATTCGGTTCGGGCAAAATTTTCAAAAAAGGTTTCTTTTAGAAAAAGTAAAAATTCGCTAGTTAATATAAATTCTGAGTATTTTTGGCTAGTATCGAAGCGTTTATTAATTTAGATAAAATTAAGTTTATTGACTTGAATCGGCAATAATTTATTGCGGTTCTGATTATTTAAGGAGGATGAAATGAAACAAGAATATAAAAATTTTGTTAAAAGTGATTCTATATTATTAGTGCTGGATAGAGATGAGTCTGTTGACGCTGTTTCTTCGTGGAAGAAAGTTAAAAACCCATTTGTCGCACCATTTAGATTTGTTGTTTTAGAAATATCTAAGTTGAGCTTTTCAATGAAATTTACTAGCTTTTTGTTTAGACATTTTCTGGGAATGAAAGTCGGTAAAAATGTGGGGTTTAGTCCTATAGATATTGATCCTTTGTGTTCTGAGTTGATCACTATTGGAGATAATTGCGTGTTTGGTTGGAAATCAAAAATTTTGTGTCATGAGTTTACCCAAAAGAAAGCTAGGTTTGGAAAAGTTAATATAGGAAATAATGTCTTGATTGGGGCGTGTAGTGTGATTCGTTCGGGTGTTTCTATTGGTAATAACTCTAGTGTTGGAATTTATAGTTTTGTAAATAAAGATATTCCTGCAAATGAAATGTGGGGAGGAGTTCCGGCCAAGAAAATTCGAATGATAGACAAGTAAGAATACAACATACTGTTTTTATATCCTTTCACAATGCTTACATTTTCTTTGTGAAGAACTTAATTTAATAGTCTTTTTATCGACCCCTCACATTCTGGCGGATCAGAATTATCAGCCCGCCCTTTTCACACCATTCTGTTAACAAGAATATATTTGTTTCAACCTATCTTGTCGTCATTTCATTTTCTTTGTTACGACTGAAAATTAGGCTATGAAATTAGATAAAGGAATTACTGACAGAATTGAAAAATTGCAAGACAAATATGCAACCATGGGTCAAGACATGGAGTCTTACCTTGACGGATTATTATATAGTGATCCGCTAAATTATTGGGACTATATTCATACTGATACTCTGCTAAGTTTACAAACTCCCCGTACCGATTTTCCTGATGAACAAATTTTTATCATGTACCACCAAATCACGGAGCTCTATTTTAGGCTTTCTTTACTTGAAATGGAGCAGATTGGTGACAACGGAAAAATTGTACTCGATAATGGAGAATTTAAAGGGTGGAACGAAAAACTGGATGTCAAGTTTTTTATCGCTCGACTAAACCGTATCAACAAATATTTTGAATCATTAACTCAATCATTTGAAATCATGGTTCAGGGAATGGAAAAAAGACAATTTCTTAGATTCAGAATGGCTTTACTCCCAGCGAGCGGATTTCAATCAGCACAATACCGAATGTTAGAAATCTGTGCTACAAGCTTCAACAATATCGTAGATAAGAATCATAGAGATAAATTTTCTGGTGCAATAACCGATTCATCTATTGAAGAAATGTTCAATTATTCTTATTGGAAGCAAGGTGCTGTAGAAACTAAAACTGGACAAAAAACATTAACGTTAAAACAATTTGAAAAGAAATATTCTAAACAATTAGTAGCACTGGCTAAAAAGTACAGAACAAAAAATTTATCTGTTAAGTTTCGTCAACTTTCTGATAAAGATCAGAATAACGAAGAATTGAAAAACCAACTACGGCAATTAGACATTAATATTAATATCAATTGGCCTTTGGCTCATTACAAATCTGCAGTTCGCTATCTACAAAACACTGAAGATGATGTTCCGGCTACTGGAGGAACAAATTGGCAAAAGTACTTGCCTCCTAGATTTCAACAACGGATTTTCTATCCAGAATTGTGGTCTGAAAAAGAAATCGAAAACTGGGGAAAAGCTTGGGTTGATTCTGTGATTGAAAAAAAATAAATGGCTGGAAAAATAAAACATATAGTAATTACCGCTGTACTCCTTCTAGTTCTTGGGTTATCCGTTTCCTCACTTTTTAGTTTCGAAAGCGATATTCCAGCCGAAGTCGTTGAAAATATTCCGGAAATTATTGAACCAGTTTATGAATTCGGTTTATGTGTCGATTCTTTTAAAGTCATAAAAGCAGAAATCAAACCCAATCAATTTTTAGCCGACATTTTACTAAAACACCACATACCATATACTACAATCGACAAACTAGTGCGCGAAACAAAAGAAGTTTTCGATGTTCGAAAAATAAGATCCGGTAATAATTATCAAGTTTTTTGTTCCAACGACTCGCTAGAAAAAGCAAAATATTTTGTCTATCAACCCAATCTAGTAGATTACATTGTTTTTGAAATTGGAGATTCAACCGTTTCCGCATACAAAGGATTTAAAGAAGTTGTCCTCCGTGAAAAAACTACTTTCGGCACAATCAATTCATCACTTTATCAAACACTATCCGATGCTGATATAAGTCCTAAGCTGGCCGTAGAATTATCCAATATTTACGCCTGGACAGTTGATTTTTATCGTATCCAAAAAGGCGATAGATATAAAGTCGTTTACGAAGAGCGAGTTGTTGATGGCATAGCAATAGGAATTGGAAAGATTACAGCTGCTATTTTCACCCACTGGGGTGAAGACTATTATGCATATCGATTTGACCAAAACGAACAAGAAGATTATTTCGATGAAAACGGAAACAGCCTTAGAAAAGCCTTTTTAAAAGCGCCGCTGAAGTTTAGCCGCATTAGCTCCGGATATACGCTAAAAAGATATCATCCAGTTCAGAAACGAAATAAACCGCATTATGGAACTGACTATGCAGCACCTAAAGGGACTCCAATAATGGCTGTTGGCGATGGAATCATCATTGCCTCAAGTTACAGTAAGTACAATGGTAATTTTGTAAAAGTGAAACACAATAGCACTTTTATGACTCAATACCTACATATGAGTAAACGTAATTGTAAAGTAGGTAATCACGTTAGGCAGGGAGACATAATCGGTTATGTTGGTAGTACAGGGTTAGCAACTGGGCCTCATGTTTGCTTTCGTTTCTGGAAAAATGGGAAACAGGTAGATCACCTCAAAGAAAAATTTCCGCCTTCGTTACCTATTGAAAAAACATACAAGGCAGAGTATGAGAAACTAAAAGCGAAGCTAAAAAACAAGCTCGATACCATTGACAACAAAGAAACTGGTATTTCTTAAAGCTTCATCCCTTTAACAACCCGCTCATCTCTACGGACCTTGTTTAAGCGCTTCATTTTAAAAGTTAACGAAACATATTCGCTTGTACCTGAAAGTGAATATTTCTTGCCAGCGTAAGTTACATACTTCTTTCCTCCTTTTTCACCTTCAGGAATTAGCTGATAAGGCCCTTTTCTGTTTCTAGGGTCTCCAAATACCAAATACTTGCCTTCCCCTGGTTCAAAACGCACCATCATCGTATTTTCTGTTTTCGTACCCACCACAATTCCAGGTGTTCCTGCTGGAATTATTACTTGATCTGTAGAACTGCCAGAAGTAATTACCAGCTCCCCATCATCTGTATCCTTATCCGATTCATCTTTTTGGTTACGATGCAATACAATGTCTGCCGAAGTATAAAATTGTAACTTCTTCATCTCCTCTTCAGTCAGTTGATTTTGCTCTTTTACTGCTTGAGTAAATTGAATTTTAGGCGAACAAGAAGCAAAAGATACTACTAAAACTATTAAGGATAATGTAATTCTATTCATAACTACTTTTTTTATAAGTCTAATTATCAAAATTTGTACCAAAAGTAAGGAATTTAGACTACCATTAAGTTACATCCTCTTACATCTCCTATATCGAACCGACCAATCACCTCAAACGAACCATTCTTAGCAGTTTTTCCTAAATCCTGAGTTGCAACAAAAGAACAAGAATATATATTCGCAAGGTCAATTACGTTGATTCCTCCAGCCCTTCCATTAGGCAACAATTCAAGAGGATCGTTTGTGTCTCTGATTTGGACCTTCATCCATGGAGGACAATTGAAAATTCCATTTCCTTTAGAATAGGCTTGAGAAAGCAATTCTGTCATTCCATATTCAGAATGGATTTCGGAAACGCCAAATCCATTACATAAAACCAAATGTAATTCCGACCGAACCATTTCTTTTCTTCGGCCCTTCATTCCGCCTGTCTCCATAACATTGGTATACCTGAGCTTGAGATTTTTCTTTTCCGCTAAATCTAGTAATGCATAAGAAACACCTAAAAGTAAAGTTGGTTGTTTCCTTCGTTCTAATTCTTCAAGAACTGAAATTAACGCATCAATATCACTTAAATAAAACCCACTTTCTTTAAATTTACTTTTCTTAATTAACGAATCGACCATATATACCAAAGACGAACTTCCCTGTTCTACATAGTTAGGTAATAACGCTAATACAACTCTATTTTTGATGTCGGAATACGCTAGCTGAATTCCGTTCAGGAAACTACTTTCATAAATTATTTTGTCTTTAACATGGTGTGTACTATTAGCACCATTAGTGCCGCTGCTCTTGAATTCTAAATCAAATAAATCACCGCCACATGTTACTTGCTGCGTTTTAAAAAACTCAATTGGTAAGAATGGGATTTCAGAATAATCTCTTGGAGTATTTCTTCCAAATCCATCAACATATTTTCTATAAACCAAGTTATTCTTATACTGAAATTGAAATATTTCAAGCGCTACTTCGTTAAATCTATCTTCAGAATTAATCCTGAATGGGTTATATGTATCGATATCGAAATTCAATTAATCTTTATTTCTTAAATTTGTTAAGATGAAATGGTTTTCAAAAATAGTAGTTCTGACTGCGATAACAAGTGTTATTTTATCGAGTTGCACTAAGACCTCTTGCAACGAAGATGTACCGACAATCGAATTTTATAAATTTGAACAATTCGATGATAAAACTGCCAAACTAATCGTTACCTTTAAAGATTGTAATGGAGATATTGGATTAAATCAAGCCGACAGCATTGAACCTTTCCAGTATAATTTTTTCATGGAATATTTTGAAAAACAAAACGGTGCTTGGGTGAATATCAAACCTCTTATACCTTATTATTACAGAATTCCTATCTTATATGATGGAAGTAATGAATCCATTGAGGGAGATATTGAGATTTCATTGGCTTCTTACTACAATCCATATAGCAATTATGATACAATTAAATTCCAAATTCATATTATGGATAGAGCTCTCAACGAAAGTAATTTAGTGGAGACTTCTGAAATAATTACTCCTGCTAACTAGCAACAAAAAAGCCCCCAATAAATTGGAGGCTTCTAAATCTAATTAATTTCACTTCTACAAAGTTCCTCTTTTCTCTTGCTCTCTTTCAATAGACTCGAACAAAGCTTTGAAGTTGCCCGCTCCGAATCCTCTAGCTCCCATTCGTTGTATTATTTCGAAAAATAGAGTAGGTCTATCTTCTACTGGTTTGGTAAATATTTGAAGTAGGTAACCTTCTTCATCGGCATCAATCATAATACCAAGGCTCATCAACTTATCAATATCTTCTCTCAACTCATGACTATGCTCTTCTAATCTTCCAGGAACAGAATCGTAATAATCCTGAGGTGGTGTGCTCAGAAATTCTACTCCCCGGGATCGTAATTTAGAAACGGTTCCAATAATATCATCGGTTGCGACTGCGATATGCTGCACTCCAGGTCCTTCATAAAAATCAAGATACTCTTCAATTTGAGATCTTTTCTTGCCCTTAGCTGGTTCATTTATTGGAAATTTAATCCGCCCATTTCCATTACTCATTACCTTACTCATAAGCGCAGAATACTCGGTATGAATCTGCTTATCATCAAACGAAAGAAAGTTTTCGAATCCCATTACATCTTCATACCACTTTACCCATATATCCATCTCTCCCCAACCAACATTTCCTACCATGTGGTCAACAAATTTTAATCCACACGATTCCGGATTATAGTCTGATTTCCATTCCATAAAACCAGGCAAAAATTGACCATTGTAGTTTTTACGCTCGACAAACATATGAACCGTTTCTCCATAAGTGTAAATACCTGCACGCACAACTTCTCCGTTGTCGTCCTTTTCAACAGTTGGTTTCATGTAAGATTTAGCCCCCCTTGAGGTGGTTTCTTTCCATGCTTTTGCTGCATCCTCAACCCAAAGCGCTATAACTTTAACCCCATCACCATGCTTAACAATATGATCGTTAATTGGCGAGCTAGATTTAAGTGGAGTAGTTAAAACTAACTTTATTTTATCTTGTTTTAAAACATAAGAAACCGAATCTTTACTACCTGTTTCCAATCCTCTATATGCATAAGATTGAAATCCAAAAGCAGTTTTATAAAAGTGAGCTGCTTGTTTAGCATTCCCAACATAAAATTCCAAATAATCTGTTCCTAATAATGGAAGAAAATCTTGAGCTCCCTCAAATATTTTCTCTAATCCATATTCTACATTTTTTATTTCACTCATTTTATTAATTTTGTATTGACTTTTTTATTGAATATTTACTCCTTAAAAGTCAATGCCACATTGCCATAGCTTGAGACAATAATCTCAATTGATATTTTCTAATAGTAATTTTCATAACTACTCCACCCAAGATTTCCAATAAGCTCCATCGTCAATTTTCATCGCAGCCTCTGTTACCATAAGTGGCTTAAAAGTGTCTACCATAACTGCTAATTCGTCTGTCTCTACTTTACCTATACTTCGCTCCATCGCACCAGGATGAGGACCATGCGGAATGCCCGCAGGATGAACCGAAATATGCCCGGGTCCAATATCATTTCTACTCATAAAATCTCCCTCCACATAATAAAGAATTTCGTCTGAATCTATATTGCTATGGTTATACGGAGATGGTATTGATTCTGGATGATAATCGTATAGACGAGGGCAGAAAGAACAAATAACAAACGCATCAGTTTCAAACGTTTGATGCACCGGTGGTGGCTGATGTACCCTGCCCGTAATGGGTTCAAAGTCATGAATACTAAACGCGTACGGAAAATTATAACCATCCCAGCCAACAACATCAAATGGATGTGTTGCATAAACATATTCGTGAATCATTCCCTGTTTCTTAATCTTAATCAAGAAATCTCCTTTTTCGTCAAACGTTTCTAAATTGCTAGGAGCTCTTAAATCTCTTTCACAAAATGGAGAGTGTTCCAAATGTTGTCCAAACCAATTTCTATACCTTTTAGGAGTATATACAGGTCTAAAAGATTCAACAATAAATAATCTGTTAGACTTAGAGTGAACATGTATCTGATAAATTATTCCCCTAGGTATCATTAGGTAATCTCCGGAGGAAAACTCAATATTACCCAAAAATGTTTTCAAAACTCCTGATCCCTCATGAACAAAAATAACTTCATCAGCATCTGCATTTTTGTAAAAATAATCTTTAGTCGATTTTTTAGGTGCCGCTAATATAATATGGCAATCGCTATTTACCAAAACCGGAACTCTACTTTCTAAGTAATCATCTACCGGATCAACTTTAAATCCATGAAGACGAAGTGATTTCATATTCCTCTCAACCGCTATTTTAGGTTCTACCGAATAGCTTTTAAGAATTTCTTTAACCTGTGTTGGTCTATGAAGGTGATACAATAAAGAAGACATTCCATCAAATCCAATTGTACCAAACAACTGTTCATAGTGATAGTCACCAGTTGGCTTTTTGAATGTCGTATGTCTTTTATGAGGTATTTTACCTAATTTATGATAGTACGGCATAACGTATATTTATTGTTAATTAGCTTGCGAGATAAATCGAAGCCAAAGTAGAACTTGATTTTAAACAAAATTAACAATTGCAAGCGTACTTTCAATGCAAAATAGCTATAGATTAAAAGATGAGATTACCAATTGGTTAATTGGTTGGCCCAAAATAATAAATTTGCTGTTCTTAAATTAAAAAAATGGCAAATCAAGAAAAAATTTTAGTAGTTGGCGCGGCTGGACAAATCGGCACTGAGCTGGTCCTAGAATTAAGACTGCGTTATGGCGCAGAAACTATTGTAGCATCAGATATTAAAACTCCGAATTATGATGTTATGGAAGGTGGAATATTTGAGTTTTTAGATATTCTAGATGACAAGGCTTTACTAAAAATTGTACAAAAACACAACATTAAACAAGTATACCAATTAGCTGCGCTGCTTTCAGCCACTGCTGAGCAAAATCCCATGTTTGCCTGGAAACTAAATATGGAAGGTCTATTTAACATCCTTAATTTAGCCAAAGAAAAAATAATTGATAAAATTTTTTGGCCTAGTTCTATTGCTGTTTTTGGATCGACAACTCCCAAAATTCAAACGCCGCAAATTACCATTACAGAGCCGTCATCTGTATATGGAATTAGTAAATTGTCTGGAGAACGTTGGTGTGAATATTACTTTAAAAAATTTAACGTTGATGTTAGAAGTGTGCGATATCCAGGCCTTATCAGTCACAAATCGCAACCAGGCGGTGGAACTACAGATTATGCAGTTCATATATTTTACGAAGCCAAAAAACACCAGAATTATGAGTGTTTCCTAAAGTCTGACTGCACACTGCCAATGATGTATATGGATGACGCAATTGATGCGACTATTAGTCTCATGGAAGCTCCTGGCAATAAAATCAAAATTAGATCGAGCTATAACATCGCAGGTGTAAGCTTTAATCCGAAAGAATTAGTTACAGAAATAAAAAGACATATCCCCGAATTTACTGCTAGCTATTCTCCTGACTACAGACAGCAATTAGCAGAAAGCTGGCCTGCAGAAATCGATGAATCAATTGCATATAATGATTGGGGGTGGAAAAGTCAATATGACATGCCATTTATCGTTAATCAAATGTTAAAAAACATATAAAAAAAAATTCTATTTTCGCAGTGTTATTATTAGTATTGGCTAATCCTATCGACTAAAAGAAATGATTTGTCTAAAAAGAATTTAAACTTATAACACATTATTGTAATTTAGATAGTGTATTTATGAATACTAATCTTGATCGCGTAGCGTGTTTTCGCTTATTATGAGAAACAAAGTTTTAAATATCACATGTGTTTTTATTTTCCTTTCTTTTTGGAATGTTTCTGCAAGTCAGACTAGCCAAATTTATGACGGTGATACAATTAATGTAGTTGATGAAAACAACATGAAACAAGGACATTGGATATATTTTGGGAATATGAAAAATATCCCCGGTTATAGCCCTGATCAAAAAGTTGAGGAAGGTTCTTTTAAGAACAATAGAAAAAGTGGGGCATGGACTAAGTATTTCGCCGATGAATCTACGAAAAGTGTTATTGAATATATAAATAATAGGCCAAACGGAGCCTATAAGATTTACTATGAGAACGGAGTAATTCAAGAGCAGGGGATATGGAAGAACAACAGAAACATAGGTGCCTTTGTAAGGAAGTACCCAAATGGACAAGTGCAACAAGCGTTTTCGTTTAGCGAGGGCGGGAAACGTAAAGGTGTGCAAAAGTATTTCTTTCCAAACGGTCAAGAGCAGATTGTTGGTGAATGGAATGAAGGAAAAGAAGATGGACCTATTACAGAGTATTATCCTAATGGCGATGTTAAATCTGTTAAAGTTTTTAACGGAGGCCAAATGGACACAACGCAGACTAAACATTATGAGCCAACAAATGAAATTAAGGCAATTGTTGTAGATGATATAGATGATTCTAAGTCAGCACCTATTATTGATGAAAATGACGTATTATTAGAAACAAATAAGACTCCTAAAGGCACTAAAACACCATTGTTTGATGGCAACGGACCGGGAACATTATACAATAAAAATCGCCACTTATCTCAAAAAGGGAATTTTAAGAACGGCAAACTTATGGATGGAAAATGGTATCGCTATGATGAAAATGGTCTTCTTGTCTCCATTGAAATATACAAAAACGGCAAATATATAGGTGAAGCTCAAATAGAAGAATAAGTGTGATGGCTGTTCCCTTATCTTTCGCTTTTACTGTTTCACTTTAAGCGTTTATTTTACTTCCTTTGTCCTCAATGACACCTTTAGCAATTTATAACTCAATCTCCCGGGAAAAACAAAAGTTTATCCCTATTAACAATAAACATGTGGGGCTATACGTTTGTG
>JABHTA010000105.1 GCA_018669945.1 Flavobacteriales bacterium | reverse complement strand
CGTATTTAATCCTAGAATGTCGACAGCAGAGGAATTTACTTTTACTCGAGGGTAGCTAATTCACTCTTTACAGAGGCCCAATTAATTCCAATTTCGACCGGTGTAAATGTGCTGTCAATTGGTCGTAATAAAGCATCTTTAATTCTTTTATTTAAATTTGGATGAGACATCAAAAATTCCAATTCTTCGTCATATCCACCATATTCAGTTTTTATTTTTCTGAAAAATGTAGCCATATAATGGGGGTTAATACTTGCTTTCTCAAGTAAATTAAGACCATAAATATCCGCCTCCGTTTCTTGAGAACGTTCAAAAACGGTAGAAACTACATTTTTAGCAATTTCAGTCACAATTGCGGGGTCAGTTCCAGAAACAATTGAAAATAGTATGGCTACTCCCATTTTCTTAACAAGTTTGTTAACCACGTGTCTTTTTTCCACATGGCCGATTTCGTGAGCAATAACTGATGAAACTTCTTCGGCATTATCAGCAAATTCTAATAAGCCTGAGTAGATAAATATATTTCCCCCTAATGTAGCAAAGGCATTAACTTGATCATTCTTTAAAACAAAGAAGCGGTAGTCGTAATTAGATAATTCAACTTTTGATAATAGCCGTTCTTTGATTAAGAAAACTGCTCTATTAATAGTGTCTGATGTGATAAGTTGAGATGAGGATAGAATGTTGTCAACTAAAATATCTGCTACTTTGTTTTCTGTATCAACAGATATTGACATATCTGGCACATTAGGTATTAGTTTTATGTATGTGAAAGCCCCCCATCCTAAGAAAAAAACCAAGCAAATAATAAAAAGCTCTTTATATATTTTACCAATCATGCTTTGCTATGATGGTGGCAAGTTTTCCATTATTGACTTTTCTTGTATTTTAATTTTATAAGCTTGATGGTAAGCAAGTTTGCCAAAGAAGATAAAATAATACAATAATCCTTTTCTCGCTTTATAGGCGCCTATAAAGCTAAAAACAACGTACACAATATTAGCTGTTAGTGTAGTGTACAAATAGCCCCAATATATATCATTTGCAGTTGCAAAGCTTTCAAAAGGAGTTTCAACAAGTCCAACACTTAAGATTTGCAATGTCCAAAATATTAGCCCTGCATTCATTAAAGTTGTGGGGAGCTGTGAATATAAAGATTGTAAAGCATGAAATTTCACAAAATTGCTTTTGTCTTTGTTGATAAAGTAATAAACTACAGAGGCTATTAAATTAATTATAGGGAGCGGTAATCCAGCCGCTAGAGCCCCAAACATCATTAAATATGCCCCCATAGCATCCTCCCTTTCTCTAACAGGTATTTCTTCTGGTTGCTCAATAGGGTGATACATAGCTACTCTTTGCTTGAAAACGGAGGATATTCATCCGTCATGAAACCCATATAAAGACTTACACGATTACTCCACCTTATTGTACCAACATTGAACGCATGCCAACTTTCAGGTTGTTTGCCTGTAAAAAGTATCGCCCAAAATCCTAAAAACCCCAAAATCATTCCCCAAAGCAATCTAAAATACAATATAAAACCATGAGGTAGCATAACATAGAACATACCAAGAAATGATTTAAGAAGTAAGGTTCCACGACTTAAACTCTCGGGGTAATCAATTTCAAACGATGTAAATTCATCTGTGCCATTTATTCCAAATGCGGGATAGCCATCACAAAGGTTAAGCATTCTAGCATTTACTCTTAGGCTCCATTTCATTAATCCGACTTGGAATTCAAAAAAACTTTGTGGGTATCTTCCTGTAAATAAGATGCTCCACCAAGAAATAAATTGAACTATTCCGCCCCAAATTCCGAATATTGATAGTGCAAAAAGATGAGGTAGTAAAAGGTAAAAATATCCAAAAAAAGCTCTTAATAATAATTCTCCACGAGAGTAAGATTCTTGGTAAGTGATAGATAGTTTCATTTCGTAAGGGTTTAGTTTTTATTGCTTTATAACTTACAATAAAGGTATTATTTCACAATAAACAAAAAATAGTTTTGAACATAGCAATACAATTCTAAAAATCTTAGGGATTTTAAAGTCTATCTTAACTGTCTAATTTTTAGTAATATTGATGCCTATGTTTTTTAAAACAAACCCCGTAGGTATGAAAAAAATTATCATTGCTTTGTTTATTGCTTGTTCAGCATCTCTCGTTTCGGCTCAAATAGAGCAAAAGTACAGTGGAATTAATGAACCGAGCTGGGTTCAATTGATGTATTCTGCCAATGCTGAATTAGGAGCAGTAGTAAAGGCTTATGAGACATATTATGCTGAGCATGATCTCGTAAAAAATGTACACACACAATATTATAAGCGGTGGGTCAGAGAAGTTCAGCGCCAAAACTGGAGCGCTAACCAATCTAATTCGAGTAATGAGTATATAGAACAAAATGAGGCAAGTTACTTGCAGAATTCTTTTTCATTAAGAGATCAAAAATCGCCAACTTCTCCTTGGCAATGTATTGGTCCGTGGGATTTTGACAAGGAAGCGGCTAGTAGAAGTTATGCTGCAGGTGCTGCGCACGTTTATACTGTAAAGCGATCAACAACAGACACAACCGTGCTTTATGCAGGAACTGCAACTGCTGGGTTATGGAAAACAACAGATTCTGGTCAAAATTGGAATTTACTAACTAGAGACATGATGGTAACGCACATTTTTGCAATCGAGATTGATTTCTCAAATGAAGATGTTGTTTATTTTGTTTCGAATGGTGACTTATACAAAACTACTGATGGAGGTGTCGCTTGGCAAGAAGTTGGTGACATAGCTTTCCAAGCACTAAATCACAAATGTAAGGATATCGTTATGAGTCCGGTTGATAACCAGATTTTGTATTTAACTTCTGATAAAGGATTTTTTCGAACAACTGACGGTGGTGATAATTGGACGTTAATAAATAGTTCGGAGCATCAAGAGATTGAAATTCATCCAACAAATTCAGATATTTTGTATACAATTAGAGTAGTAGGAAATCAAACTGAATTTTATAAATCTATAGACGGTGGTTTAAGT
This sequence comes from Flavobacteriales bacterium, assembly GCA_018669945.1. Classification (GTDB taxonomy): domain Bacteria; phylum Bacteroidota; class Bacteroidia; order Flavobacteriales_G; family NORP312; genus NORP312. The sequence continues at coordinate 9,341 of JABHTA010000105.1, read as the reverse complement.
TTTATTCAACAGACTTCTGGTTGGCCTTTACCAGTAAGTTCTGATGAACAACTAAGAACTGAAATTGCTGTATCACCTGCTGCTCCAAATTACGTTTATGCTTTATGCACTGGATCAGCTAATGGCGGCAGCGGTTTGTACGGCATATATGTTAGTACCGATCAAGGACAAAATTGGAGTTTTAGATGTTGTGGTTCACAACCAGCTGGACCACCATCACTCACTAACATAAATATGATGGGATGGGACAAAGAAGGAGAAGATGATGGTGGACAATACTATTATGATGTTGCTTTGGATGTAGATCCAGATGATTCTTCTAAAATTCATGTTGGAGGAGTTAATCATTGGGTTTCGACCGATGGTGGATATACTTTTACCTGCCCTGTAAAGTGGTCTGAATCTGGTGAAGCAGGTTATGTGCATGCTGATATACACGATATTCGATTTTTAGGCTCAGAGCTTTGGATTGCTTGTGATGGCGGAGTGTTTCACTCGTCAGATAAAGGAACAACAATAAATAGAAAAATGTTTGGAATAGAAGGGTCGGATTTTTGGGGATTTGGAACAAGCTACCAAGGTGGAAATGTCATGCTAGGTGGAGCGTATCACAACGGAACGCTATTAAAAGATAAAAATGTCTACACGAATGATTGGATTTGCACTGGAGGCGGTGATGGTGTGCGCGGTTTTGTAAACCAAGGAGATGATAATAGAGTAGTAGATGATTACGGAGGAAGAACATTGTCAGGAGACAGAACCATTGCTAACGGGACGTTTCGATTTGATTCTCTGCCCAATTCAAGTTATATTGTTGGTAATTCCAGCAACTTTGCACAAGATCCTAGATGCTATAATCAGATTTATTTTGGAAGGAATAAGAACTTATTAAAATCAACGGATTACGGAGTTACATATTCTGTTGTTCATGAGTTTGAAGATGAAGTAATGAAAGTTCAGGTGGCTTCTTTAAATCCTGATGTTATGTATGTTGTAACATACTCTGATTGGTGGGGAGATAAAAAAGTGTGGCGTACTGATAATGGGGGTGATACTTGGGTAGAAATTACCCCCAGTTCGGCAGAATTTGGAGGCAATTTATGGATTCCTCTGGATATTACTGTTAGCAGTAATGATGAAAATATAATTTGGCTAGCAAGGACTTCTTATTATGGAGGGGGAACTGATACCGATGGACAGATGGTCTATAAATCTATTGATGGTGGTGCGAACTGGACAAATATCACAACAAGCACTTTAGACGGAGAAGGAATAACAAATATTGTGCATCAAAGAGGTACCGATGGGGGTGTATACATAGGTACTCGTAGATCTGTTTATTATAGAAATAATTCATTGAATGACTGGCAGTTGTTTAATGTCGATCTTCCTGTTGATTGTCATTCAACGAAATTAATTCCAAATTACGATTCCGAAAAATTAAGAAACGCCACAAGCAGAAGTGTTTACGAAGTTGAATTTTATGAGAACTCATTGCCACAGGCACAAATTTCGGCAAATAAACTCACTGCAAATTGTTTTGACAACACCATTCAGTTTTTTGATTACTCAGTTATTAGTGATCAAAACCCAACGTGGAATTGGACATTTCAAGGTGGTTCACCAAGCGCCTCAACAGATAGAAATCCATTAGTTACCTATTTAACGCCCGGAGAGTATAATGTGGAGCTAACGATATCTGATGATTATGGTACAAGTACTCAGAGCTATATTGCCTTTATTTCATATAACGACCCAATTGTAAATTTTGATTTATCAGAAGATTTTGAATCAGGGTTCAATGTAGATTGGCGTTTGCAAAACGATAGTAATACATTTAATTGGGGTGTAACTTCAGTTAATTATGGTCCAGATTGTGTACCTAGTTTTGTTTCAACCGTAAATCATTATGATATTAATCAAGTTGGTGATGAAGCTCAATTAATTACCCCATATATTGACTTGCATAACGTTACAGATGCTATGCTATATTACGATTATGCTTATGCAAAGTATAATAATAGCTATGCGGATGGATTTAGAATTGATGTTTCGACAGACTGTGGGAACAATTGGACTGAATTATATGAGGCGTTTGGTTCAGACCTTGAAACCGTTCCTGAACAAGGTAGTTGGTGGGAACCCACTGATTGTGCTGATTGGTCTCTTGATAACGAGATAAATCTGTCAAACTATGATGGTTTGGAGATTATGCTGCGTTTTGTAGCAATTAATGATTTTGGAAACAATTTCTATCTAGATAACATTAACATTGAAGCAAATTCGCTTGTCATGAATGAAGATCATAATCAACCTAAATTTTCATTGTTTCCAAACCCGACCTCAGGAGATATTCAGTTATCGTATAATACAGTTACCCCAGCTTTATTACAGGTGTTTTCAGTAGAAGGGAAATTGGTTTATGAGAGCAGTATTGCGGGAAATAATCAGGTTATTTCGTTGCCTTTATCTTCTGGGATATACGAGGTTCAGCTTGTTGCCGGTGAGTTGACAAATTCAATTAAGTTAGTAGTAACGAGATAAAAATTTGGCAATTCTCTCCTCAAAGTAGGAGGAGGGCAAAGTCAATCTTATTGTTGTTCCTTTTGTAACAGTTATATATGGCTTTTTTTAGAGTCTAGCGGCAGTGTTTGTAAATAGATTAAAAACAAGGTTGCCTGTTACCCTTCGTTTTAGTGTTAAAAGTCATTTTAATGATTGACCTAATATTAAGAAATATCAAAGTATGGGCATCTATAGGTTTTCCATAATAACTCCTATTTGAATTAATTTTGGAGTTTGATTGATTATCTTTGTAAAGCATTCTTAAATATTTAAAATGAAGAATTTATCAGTTGTTATTTTTTTATTTGTAACTCTCTTGTTTAATGGGTATTCCCAAGTTGTCATAAACGAATATCAGTGTTCTAATGTAAACACAACAACGGATGCCAATGGCGATAATTCTGATTGGTATGAGTTATACAACACAACGGGGACGGCAATAGATTTAAACGGGTATTATTTAAGTGATAGAATTACAAACCCAACTAAATGGCAAATACCTACCTCTATTATGCTGCCTGCAAATGGATTTATTACGGTATTTGCAAATGGAGGCGGAACAGTTACTGCAGGTGAAATCCATGCGGGTTTTAAATTAACACAAACAAAACCAGAATATGTTGTTGTTTCAGATGCTTCAGGAACTATATTAGATAATATTCAGCTAGTTTCAAATCAAGTAGATCACTCTTCAGGCAGGGATACCGATGGTGGCGCAAATTGGGTTGTTTATACAAACCCAACTCAAGGGTCCAGTAATGGAATTGGTGCAGATTTATACACCGAAACGCCTATTTTTAGTCAACCTTCTGGTAACTATACGGGTTCGGTTTCTGTCGCTATTACTTCTTCAGATGCTGGGGCAACGATTAGATATACACTAGATGGTTCTGAGCCTGGTAATGGATCTATGCTATATTCGGGACCTATAACAATAAACAACACCTCTGTTTTACGAGCAATATGCTTCACTTCAACTCCTAATCGCTTAACAAGTTTTATTGAAACCAATACCTATTTTATTGACGAAACTCATTATGTTAAAATCATTTCTGTCTGTGGCGGAGATCAAGGTGGCGATGGAGTTATGGATTTGCTGAATGATAATCTGGGTTGGTTTGGAGATGACCCAGTTGGTCATCTAGAATTGTTTGATAAGGACATGAACTTGCTAAGCGAAGGATCCGGAGATTTTAATAAACACGGCAATGACTCTTGGTCTTATGATCAAAGAGGCTTTGATTATATTACAAGAGACCAATACGGATATAATTATGCGGTAGTGGATACTATTTTTAATGGTAAAGATAGACCCTCGTTTCAACGACTAATTCTAAAAGCTGCTGCAAGTGATAATTATCCTTTTGAATGGGGAGGAGCGCACATTAGAGATGCTTGGTGTCAGTCAATCTCTCAAATTGGAGGCCTTAAAGTTGATGAGCGCTCGCATGAACCTTGCGTTGTTTATGTAGATGGCCAATATTGGGGAGTTTATGAAATTCGAGAAAAAGTTGATGATCATGACTTTACAAGTTATTACTATGATCAGGGTCGTAATGACATTGATTTTATTAAAACGTGGGGCGGAACATGGGCAGATTATGGTGATATGGTTGCGTGGAATAATGATTACAATTTCATAACAACTAATGATATGTCTATTCCAGCAAATTTTGCTTATGCAGATAGTGTTTTTAACTGGAAAAGTTTAATAGATTACACTGTACTTAACTCTTATATGGTATGTAAGGACATGTTAAACTGGAACACAGCTTGGTGGCATGGTAAGGATCCTAATGGTGATAAAAAGAAATGGAGGTATATATTATGGGATATGGATGCAGTCTACGGTCATTACGTAAACTTTACTGGGATTCCTGATGAATCAATGTCTGCAGACCCTTGTAATATTGAAACTTCTCCACAGATTGATGACCCAGATGGACATATGGTTATATTAAATTCACTATTAGCAAACCCAGAAGTAGAACAGTGGTATGAGTCGAGGTATATTGACTTAGGAAATACATTGTTTCAATGTGATTTCTTAATTACTCATCTTGATAGTCTGGTTGATTTAATAGAACCAGAAATGCAAGGGCATTGTAACCGTTGGGGAGGAAGTTATGCGGGTTGGCAAGCAAATGTTCAGGCCTTTAAAGATTCAATTCTTAATCGTTGTTCTTCTTTAGATAGTGGTTTAATCGATTGCTATAACCTTGATGGCCCATATAGAATTGCTTATAATGTTACCCCCATGAATACTGGTGATGTTAAGATTAACTCTGTAACTCCTGTTTCATATCCATATGCAGGTGATTATTTTGGAGGTATTGATATCAATATTGAGGCGATTCCTGCCAATGGAAATATTTTCCATTACTGGGAGGTAATTAACCAACCCGATTCTGTTTCTCTTGATTCCTTGAGCAATCCAGCAATTTTTCGAATTGGCCAAGCCGACTCTGTTATTGCTCATTTTATTGTAGCAGATTCAACTTACCTTACCTTTAATGTTGATCCTCTTATTGGAGGAAATATGGCTATTGATGGAAATACACCACCTACTTATCCTCATTCTGATTATTATACGACTACAAGCCAATTATTGCTGGAGGCAACTCCTCAGCCAGGATATTTATTTTTAAATTGGACATCGACAAGTACAGCATTTACAGCATCGAATATCGCTAATCCAGTAACGATTTCAGTCGATTTGGTTGATTCAATAGTTGCACATTTTGTTAAAATTGATTCCGTATTAATGACGTTTGATGTGACCCCGGTTAGTACTGGAGATTTAGTTATAGATGGGTTTAATCCAATTGCGTATCCTTACACCGATTCAATAATTGTAGGTGCTCAAGTTGCAATTGAGGCGCTACCGCAGCCGGGATACGTTTTTGATCATTGGTCATCGACAAATGGAACAGTCTTTACTAACTCAGATACCGATAATCCTGCAACAATTTCAATAGGAGCAGCAGATATTATAATAGCGCATTTTATTCTTGACGAGAAACTATTGACTTTTGATGTATTGCCTGATTTGAAGGGTAAAATAAAGGTTGATAATATTTCGCTTGGTAATATATATCCAATTAGTTCAAACCAGGCTAATGGACAAGTGCTAGAGTTAAAAGCAGTGCCAAAAACAGGATATTTGTTTGTAACCTGGGAATCTGTCAATGGGACAGCCCTACAGCCTTCTGCAGACACCAATATAGTTAGTATAACTGTTACACAGTCAGATACGATAAAGGCTTATTTTATCCCCGATACATTTGATATTAAATTTAATGTCAATCCAATTGCAGGTGGTAATATTGCTATCGATGGAACTATACCTAATGCATATGTTTTCTCAGATCGTTATATAGCAGGCACAGTAATTCAACTAGAAGCAATAAATAGTGAGAACTATTTATTCGATCATTGGGAAACAATTAATAATGAAATTTTGCCTGATAGTATGGATCTAGAAGTTAGTTTTACTGTTAAAGCAATTGATTCTATTGTTGCAATATTCTTGGAATTACCTCCTGAAGGTGCCTTTGTGCCTATGGCATTTTCTCCCAATAATGATGGAAATAATGATTGGCTTTATGTTTACGGGGAACAAATAGTATCAATGGATATTGAAATTTTTGATAGATGGGGGAAAAAAGTATTTCAAACAAATGATCAAAATATTGGTTGGGATGGACGCTATAATGAGAATGATGTAATTCCTGGCGTGTATTATTACAAAGTGAATGCAATTTTTCAAAATGGAAATTCAGCCACTACAGCTGGTGATGTTACATTGGTAAGATAAAATAATGAAATCACCAATTGCATATATTATGTTAGGCCTTAGTATGGCGCTTATTTGGACTGTAGAGGCGCAAGACATTCATTTTTCTCAGTTTCATCAAACCCCACAATTATTAAATCCTGGAGCTACTGGTAATTACGAAGGAAAAGGCAGGCTCATAATTAATTATAAAAACCAATGGGGAATTATTGGTTCATCCTATAGAACGTATGCCGCATCTTTTGATTTACCAATCTTAAAAGGAAAATTGAATGGCGGTTATCTAGGAGTTGGGGGCAATTTTTATAAAGATGCTGCAGGTAATTCTAAATTCGGCAATACTATTGGCTCACTTTCTTTAGCTGGCGTGCTAGAAATTCACGACAAAGGCTATCTTTCTGCTGGGATTCAAGTAGGGATTGGCCAATATTCTGCGGATCTAACAAATGCAACATGGGGAAGCCAATTTGATGGCTATGGTTTTAACCCCGCATATTCAACTAATGAAAGTGCCATCGTATTTGCTTCGAAACCTCATGCCGATGTCGGCGCAGGGATCTATTATCAGCTTAGTAATAGTTCATCAAGTTTCTTAGATGAAACCATTCATGAAATGGATTTTGGTGTTGCCGTTTTTCATTTAAATAGACCTAAACAGGAATTTATGGGTATTGAAGAAGGAAGATTACCAGCGAAGTTAGTTCTTCAAGGGGCCATGGAAAAAGGATTTGCTTTAAGTCCCTTTGCAATTGTTCCAACAGTCTTTTATGCTGTTCAGGGTCCGCACACAGAATTTGTTGGAGGAATGTTGTTAAAAGTAAATTTTGGTGGAACAACTAAGCTTACTGGGCTTAGTAAAAAAGCAGCAATATATTTTGGAGGCCATTATCGCTGGAAGGATGCCGTAATTGGTAAAGTGATGTTAGAATTTCAAGATTATATGGTTGGTGTTTCTTACGATGCCAATGTATCGTCATTTAAACAAGTATCTAATGGAGCTGGTAGTTTTGAGGTTTCAATTAAGTATACTAGTAATCAAAAGCAACTGCTTCATCGTCATTCAAAGTAAAATATTATTACCATTCATTCTTAATTTATCACGTTTATCTTATCATAAAATTATGAAGGTAGAAACACTTTTGTTATTGCTCACAGTTTAAGCACAATTCGTAAGGCAGATTAAATCTTAGTAATTTAGCAAGGTTAAATTGCGGAGAAAGGAACGCATGACGAACTTATTACAATAGAAGGCCGTTACTATCAATTATTTACTTATCAAGCTAGGATTTAAAAAAGTACTTTTGTTAGGTAATTTAGTTCATGGGCGATTTTTCGATAAAAAATAGACAACGAAATATTAAGTTGCTTAAATCGAAAGAATTTGATTTAATTCTAATCGGAGGCGGGATAACTGGTGCAGGAGTTTTTCTTGATGCTCAACAAAGAGGTTTATCATGTTGCCTTGTCGAAATGCAAGATTTTGCGGAAGGGACTTCTTCTAGATCTACAAAACTTATTCATGGTGGATTGCGATACCTTAAGCAAGGTAACTTTAGGTTGGTTCGCGAAACAGGAAAAGAACGAAATGTTGTGGCATATATAGCTAGACATTTAACTCATCCTAAAGAAGTGTTAATGCCGACAGTAAAGGGGGGAAGTTTTTCTAAACTTCAATTAAAATTCGCTTTATGGGTATATGAAAAACTGGCTCATGTGCCGAAAGAGTTACGTCATTCGAGCTATTCAAAAAATGAGTTTATTAATGCGCTACCAGGAGTTCAAAAGGAAAACTTGCTAGGTGGAATTAGTTATGTCGAGTATCAAACCAATGATTCTCGATTAACTATCGAAGTAATAAAAAAAGCGGTTGAGTTGGGCGGTGTTGCTGTTAGTCGGTTACGAGTGTCTAAACTTATCGAAGGTGAAAATGGCGTTGTGACTTCAATAAGGGTAAAAGATATAATGAGTGACGACACATTTACTGTGAATGGTAAATGCGTTATTAATGCCACAGGCCCTTGGACAGATAATTTGCTAGCGGTAAAAAGTAATTCTATAATGTCTAAAATTAAACCAACTAAAGGCGTTCACCTAGTTTTTGACCAGAATCGATTCCCTTTGTCAAAAGCAACCTATTTCGATACACCCGACAAGAGAATGATTTTTGCGATTCCGGAAGATGGAAAAGTCTACGTTGGCACTACAGATACTTTTTATAAAGGTGACTTGACTAATCCGACAATTACAAAATCTGATGTAGATTATTTGCTTGCTGCTTGCAACAACATGTTTTCAGAACTTGATTTGAAAAGCGAGGATATCGTTGGGGGGTGGTCAGGAATTCGCCCGTTAATTGATGAAAAAAACAAAAAGCCTTCAGAAATTTCTAGAAAGTATGAAATATATCAGGATGCTTCTGGTGTGTTATCCATAGCAGGAGGTAAGCTAACTGGTTACCGGAAAATGGCGGAGAAGATTGTAAATACGGCTATCGATAAACATTTTCATAAGGCACACTTAGATCCATGTAATACCAGCACATTAAGATTGGCAGGTAGTGAATTTGATAGCAATAAAAGTTATTCTAAAATTTTGGAAGAATTTTTGTATAGCGCTACCAAATTAGGTTGGAAAGAGGAAGAAGCCAAATGGGTTTTTAGTCAATTCGGTAGTCAAGCAGAAGCTATTTTAAATTTGCAAGTAATTGCGGGGGATATACCCGAATACCTTCACAAAACAGTATTATATACCCTAGATAATGAATCAGTTCAAACGCCAACTGATTTTTTTGTTAGGAGAACCAATTTATTTAATTTTCATTTTGAGGTAGTTCGCTTGCACTATGATAGCGTAAGTCAAATTATCAATTCTTACGTAAATTTAAAACCTGATCAGATAGCGACAGATGAAAGGAAATTTAACGCAATGATTGATACGTTAAAGAAAATAAAGCAGAGTGTTTAGGTTATGATCTCTGTAT
>JABHTA010000013.1 GCA_018669945.1 Flavobacteriales bacterium | reverse complement strand
TGGTAACCTTTTCTGAATATTCAAAAATTATTCTTCTTGGAGAACTTTTTGAAAGTTTAAAAATTTGAGCACCAAATTTTGGTTTGTTCGAGCTTGTAAAGTGAAGTACATCAATGATTTTTTTTGTTGTTAATTCATTATGACCATCCCAACCAAGTAAAGTGTAATAAATTTTTCTTTTTTTCTTTACTACAATAATGTCTGAATACAAAGCACCATACCAATTAGTATGGTCTAATTGACGGTTAAGCGCACGTGTGATTTCGTCACTCTTATCAATAAGTTCATATAGTGCGTAATCTTTTGATCCTTTGGTGTGGATTTGTAACAGGCAGTAGTATTTATGAGTTCTATTATTTTGTGGTAAATTCCATGTAATCATTCTAAATACGTTATCGGGAGAACGCAAATTACCTATAGAAGGGATGTCAGAAAATAGGTATTCGTAAGATTCATCTTGTGATAGAATCGTTTTGAAAACAGCAATAAAAATTTGATTGTATTCTTCTCGTTTCGCATCACTTTTGGCGTTAAGAGTTAGCTCCCTTAAAGTCGAAAGAGAATCTTCATATTTTTGAAATATTTTGAGTTTTTCTTTGTCTTGTCCATACCCTGTAAGGGAAAAACTAAGAAGAATTATGAGTAAAATTTGTTTCACTTGTAGTAAACGGATAAATTCAAGATTTCTGATACAAAAAAAGAGGCTTAATTAATAAGCCCCTTCCCAATCTGAAATATTTATACAAAATAGCTGTTAATTACGCAACGTGTAAGTAATCTTTTTTTGCTAATAATTCTTCTTCAGTCTCTACTGCATCAGGATTATCAACGCAGCAATCTACGGGGCAAACAGCAGCACATTGAGGCTCGTCATGAAACCCTTTACATTCTGTACATTTATCGGTAGATATGTAATAAATATCCATATCAATAGGTTCCTGTTCCGTATCCGCGTCCATTTGAGCACCAGAAGTTGTCGTTTGCGCACCTTTAAGTGAGGTGCCATCTGATAATCTCCACTCTGCACCGCCTTCATAAATAGCGTTGTTTGGACATTCTGGCTCACAGGCGCCACAATTGATACATTCGTCTGTTATTATAATTGCCATTTTATTCCTTTTTAGTTATTCGTACTTTCGCAAAAAGTTCGGCAAATATAGTAAACCTTAAATTTCAAAAACAATAAAATAAAAAATGAAATTAACCCAAAGAATCGCAGTCTTAGACTTTTTAAGAACAGAAATTAGTTGTTTTCTTGAGAATCCTAAGGCTCACGAATGGAACGATTTATTAAAGGGCACATACATATTAAATAGTTGGTTTACGGAAGAAAGTGTTTTAAGATCGTTTGCCGGTATTCAAATTTTTCTTGAGAAAGACAAGCTAGAAAAATGGATTGGAAATTATGCGATTTCTGCGGTTTTGGAAAACCCAAAGAAAATAGGAGTTATCATGGCAGGTAACATACCAATGGTTGGTTTTCATGATTTTCTCTGCGTTTTTGTTTCTGGAAATTATTTCGTAGGGAAGTTATCAAGTGACGATAATATTTTGATTCCAGCACTTGTTAAAAAAATGCTTGAGTTTAGCGAAGAAGTTGAAGATGTAATTTCTTTTGATGAACAATTAAAAGATAATGTGGATGCTGTTATTGCTACCGGGAGCAACAATTCAGCTCGGTATTTTGAATACTATTTTGGTAAGTATCCTAATGTGATTCGAAAAAATAGAAACGCGGTTGCTGTACTTACAGGTCAAGAAACGGCAGAAGAGCTAGACAATTTAGGCCAAGATATTTTTGCTTATCACGGTCTAGGATGTAGAAACGTAAGCAAATTGTATCTGCCAAAAGGATACAATATTGATGCGTTTTATGAAGGTATTTACAAATACAAAAACGTAATTGAGCATAATAAATACAACAACAACTATAGCTATAATAGAACGGTATATTTAATGCAAACGGCTAAGTTCTATGATAATAACTTCCTTTTGCTAAAGGAGGATAATTCTCTTACTTCACCCATTGGTACTGTAAACTTCGAGATCTATTCATTTGTTAATGAGGTGAAAGAGCACTTATTGGCAGAAGACGAAAACATTCAATGCGTAGTGTCAAAAATAGATGATATTCACCCTAGGCGAGTTGGTTTGGGAGAGGCGCAGAACCCAGGATTAAATGACTATGCTGACGGGGTTGATACGCTTCAATTTTTAGTGGAATTAAGAAATTAGGCTTCTGCGTATTATCCGAATTAAGAATCGTATCTTTAAACTTTATCGGCTAATTTCGAACGTAAACGATTGTTTATTTAAAGACTCGTTGGGAACTCATGCGCTGTAACGAGATGATTGAAAAAATACTAAATATTAAGAAATTAAGTTATTCCTCAAATTTGAATGCAGTAAGTTTAAAGAATAAGATTGAAGACGTTTTTGACCAAAAAACTTCAACTCTTGTCGGAAAATTCACAAACAAAAATGAGTTTACAGTTTATGATAAATGGACTATTATAACATGGTATATACCAAATTTTAAAAGGAAATCGGCATATTTAAACGGGGAAATAATAGAATTAGAAAAAGGAGTATTGATAAAAGTAACCATTAAACCAAATTCTATTTTATCCATTTTTGCTATACTATCGTTAATAATTGGAGTGGTTTCAACAATAACAGCAAAACCAAATGTAGAAAATAATCAATTATTATTTGTTGGATTAGTCTTCATCATTGTGGGCATTCTATATTATTTTATTGGAATATTCTTAAGAAACAGACTACAAAAAAATTTCGAACAGTATTTGGATTTACAAAGGGTATAAACAGAATGCTGAACAATTTCAAATTGTCATATTTTATAAAACCAATTTGGATTTGATGGGTTAATTCGAAGTTTCCTTCTTTTTTTTAAACTTAATTATTGTCTTTTAACCATTCGAAAATCGCTGAAATCCTAAATCCAGAGATCTTCAGTCAACTCGTTAAATCTGATTCCCAAAGTAGTTTCATTTAATAAATAATATACTCTATTTAGCTTCGTAAACTCACTCTGTTATCCCTAGCTGATCGAAAAAGAATGCATACTCCATGGCAGATTCTTTGTATTGTCGAAACCTGCCAGAAGCGCCACCATGTCCAGCATCCATGTTCGTATGGAGTATTAGCAAGTTGTCGTCTGTCTTTACGTCACGCAATTTTGCCACCCACTTTGCAGGTTCCCAGTATTGAACTTGAGAATCGTGTAATCCAGATGTTACCATCATAGCCGGGTAGTTTTGTGCTTCAACGTTGTCGTAAGGGGAGTAAGACAGCATGTATTCGTAAAACTCTTTTTCGTTGGGGTTTCCCCATTCTTCGTATTCACCGGTAGTAAGAGGAATACTTTCATCTAGCATAGTCGTTACAACATCTACAAATGGAACAGCTGCGACAACAGCTCTAAACATTTCTGGTTCTTGATTAATGACCGCACCCATTAAAAGGCCACCGGCACTACCTCCCATGATGCATAGTTTCTCTTTCGACCCAAATTTATTTTCGATAAGGTGTTTCCCACAATCAATAAAATCGTTGAAGGTATTTTGTTTCTTTAAAAACTTTCCGTTTTCATACCACTGACGTCCCATTTCTTGACCTCCACGAATATGCGCCATTGCAAATACAAATCCTCTGTCGAGTATGCTTACTCTTGGGTAGCTGAAATACGCATCCATACTTGCGCCATACGATCCGTAGCCATATAATAGGAGAGGAGCAGTGCCATCAAGTGGAGTGTCTTTTCTGTAAACTATCGATATCGGCACTTTAGCACTATCGCGAGCAATGGCATAAATTCTTTTTGTTTCGTAATTGTTTTTGTCAAAGCCACCTAACACATCTTGTTCTTTTAGTAAGGTTTTTTCTTTGGTGTTCATGTTGTAATCGAAAACAGAACTTGGTGTGGTCATAGAGCCATAAGCAAAACGCATTATTTCAGTGTCAAACTCTCTATTAGTCTGCACGTATGCTAGGTAAGCTTCTTCTCCAAAATCTAAATAATGCTCTGAATTATCTTTCGTGTTCATTATTCGGATATTCATTAATCCTTCTTTGCGTTCTTCAACTACCAAATGGTTTTTAAACAATTCAACACTTTCAAGTAGCACGTCTTTTCTATGCGGAATCACTTCAACCCAGTTTTCTTTTGCAGTGTTTTTAATGTTACATTTCATTAACCTGAAATTTTCTGCTTCCCAGTTGGTTACGATATAAAATTCACTTTCGTAGTTCAAAACAGAATACTCTATATTTTCCTCTCTTGAGTGAACAATTTTGAAGTCACTGTTGGGTTTGTTCGCGTCTAAATACATTGCTTCTGATGAGAGCGTGCTTGCGGTTTCGATGATGATAAATTTATTGGATTTAGATTTCCAGACATAACAATCAAACATTTCATCTTTTTCATGATAAACCAAAACGTCTTCAGAAATTGGAGTACCAAGCACATGCTTAAATATTTTATATGAGCGAAGTGTTACCTCATCTTTCTTTGTGTAAAACACGGTTTTATTATCATTAGCCCATACTGTTCCGCCAGTAGTTTTTGGGATAATGTCCTCTAAGAATTCTCCTGTTTCAAGATCTTTAAACTTGATGTTATATTCTCTTCGGCTAATAATGTCAACTCCAATTGCTAATATTTTATTGTTAGGACTTACTCTAAAACCAACTGCAGAAAAGTAATCCGTGCCTTTGGCTAGTTCATTTTCGTCTAAGTATATTTCTTCTTTAGCTTCAAGGCTCCCTTTCTTCCTGCAATTGATATCATATTCTTTTCCATCTTCGTTCTTGTAGTAATAGTAATATCCATTAGATAAGTAGGGAACAGATTCGTCATCTTGTTTAATTCTTCCTGTAATTTCTTTGAAGATTTTTTCTTGCAATTTCTCTGTATGAGAAAGCATTTTTTTTGAGTATTTATTTTCGTCTTCAAGGTATTTTATGACCTCAGGGTTGGTTTTTTGGTTTAACCAGTAATAATTATCGGTTCTTGTATGTCCATGAATAGTTAATTCTTTTACCTTTTTTTGAGCGATAGGATATTGCATTTCTATTGGGTTATCTATTTGTTTTTCAGTGTTGTTGCAGCTAAATAAGGTAGTCGAATATATGATTGTGAGAATTGACAAATGTCGTTTCATGATGATAATTTTATTTTTTTGATAAAAATATATTAATTAGTGCAACAAATTTTGTGTTATTAACGTTTAAAGAAATGTTAGGATGCTTTATCGTCTGTCTCAATACCAGGAGAGACAACGCTAAACCAAAAAACCCCTCATTCGAGGGGTTTTTTGTTGCCCTATGTTTTGGCTGATTACCTATTGAGCGCGACCTTCTTTGTAAGCGTTTCGCTTTCTGTTTGAAGGGTAATAAAATAAATTCCCGTTGGTTGATTCGATAAATCTACCTGCGTAGTAAAGTTAGACGTAGATTTCCTACTTTCTTTATAAACTAATTCACCTAAAGTAGATTGTATCAGAATTTCAACGTTTTGGTAATTGTTGATAATTGCACCTAGATTTATTATCCCATAGGTTGGATTAGGGAAAAGTTGTAGTTCGCTATCAACTTCTTTCAATTCAATATTACCTGTAGAATAACCAACTGTAAACCATTGTGATATTTCGCAACCGAAATCATTTTCGAAGTTTTCAATAATAGTGAAAGCCCCATCATTTTCCATAATTCTACATAAGCCGTTTCCGTCATTGTTGGCAAAAAATGATAATCCATCACAACCAGTATCGGTCATTTTGAATTGGTAGCAGCCAGGAGCTAATTCCATTGTGTCTTTATAAGTAGTATTGTTTGATCCTGCAACCGATTGAAAAACAACATTGCCTTGTTCATCTTCGATAGCATAATTTGTTTCGCTAGCTGCGTTATTAGAAACATACCAAATGTAGAACGAAGAAGACCATACTGGCGGTTGCTCATAATTTGATGTGCGCATATTATTTGACGTATTCTCGTCACTAACACCATTCGGGTTTGAGATTGTTGCTTCAAATAAACCACTTGAATCTCCTTCGGCCCAGTTGGTCCATGTGTCAACAGGTAATTCGACTTCAGTTTCTTCTAGAAACTCAAGGCTACCCGTCCACTCGTAAGTAAGCTTAGTTGCGTTTTTCGCACCATAAGTGATAGTCGCAGAGCTTAATGTTTCAGAACCACCATTTTTAATTTTAACTACCGGTTTCCCACAAATAGGATTATATCGATTAAAGTAACTATCTGAATTTGGAGCAACAATTCTTTCTAGTGAGGCGTCATTTTCATAATTGATACTGCCGTACTGAACAAATTGAGATTCAATAATATACCCTGGAGTGAAGCCTGCGTTTCCATTATAATTGTAAGTATCCATATCTATATCTATATCAACTGTTGAACCCGGAGTAATAAAAGGTGATAAATTATGCTCTCTAGTAATGCAAATTTCTCCTGGACACCAGTTTGCTCTGTCGTAAATCCATGTGCCAGATTGGTGATAAAGAGGGTTCATCCCGCAATCGTCTCGCCATACCAATTGAGAAAACTGATTAAATGAATTTACCTTTACATAATAGTTTTTTTGGCAAAACTCTGCACAGTCTTCATTTCCACCAAAACTATGACCAGAGTGGGTTACTCTTAATTTTCCAGCAATAGAACCAGCATCATAATTTACCTGAACAGGAACTAATGATTCCTCTATCACATCTGGATTGCCAACTTCACCATAAGTGTAACCACCCATACCACTGCTATAAACATTTTCGATACTTAGCACTTCTCTAGCGGGTGTGCCCTCAATAAAAGCGAAATCTAACTTCATTGTAAACCCATCTTGCCAACCGCCATAAAAAGAGCTGATTACAGTTGAATCATGCAATAAGGGTTCAAAGTCGCTAACATCAAACAGCCAAGTGTGTTTCCAATCGTCAGCATAATAGCTTCCGTAAGGCGTAATGATTCTTGCTAATTCGTAATTTTCGATAACATCGAATAAATTATAGTAGCTCAATTGAGCTGAGATGGCCGTTGAATCACCAACTACTACAATAGAATCTACAATTGTTCCAGACCCATTATAAGAATAGTTCCAGTAGTTTGCAGGCCAAAAATACGAAGTGTCTATGGCGAATGAGCTATTTTGAGTTACGCCAAAATTTATTACTTCAAGCAAACTATTGGCTGTTGAGTCTGTTAATCCGGTTCCAGCATTAAAGAAATAGGTATAAGTAGTGTCAGTATCGAAATTTATTGTGTCGTAATTTGCTCCGTCAACTTGAAAAGAATTAATAAATATTTCCGTTGAATCGATTTCTCCAGTGTTGTGACGTACTTCCATCTTATTAGTGTAATCCCAGCCGCTACATCCTCCAACGGGGCAACCAATTGTTGCAAACATCATTATGCGTTGGTAGGTCTTACTGCCGTCAGGAAAAGTAACCTGTTGATCTTTTCTTCCATACCAATCTAGGTGTGATTCATTTAGGTTAACCCAAGTAGTGTCGCCTTCTGCCGCCATGAGAAGCAGACCGGTAACACAGAATAAAATTGCAGTAAATATTTTTTTCATAATTTTTCTGTTTGTTGCAAAGATACTTAATGTGATAATGTGATAAATAAATCTTGCATAATTATATGTATTCTTAGTAGATGCTTATCTGCCAAATAAGCCCTTGAAGAAATTTTTTGATATCGGTTTAAATTCAGGTACATTTTCTTTGTTAAGAGCCATAGGTATATAAAATTTCTTGCTCGCTTTAGGGTCTTTTTTCAAGAAATCATTTATTCCCTCTCCCATATTAATCAGCTGTTGCAATGGTTCAGTGGAGCTCGCATGTGCTGAGATTACTTTTTGATAAAATTCAGAGGAGGGAAATGTGTCGGCAATCGAATTTAACACCGCCTGATTCCACATTTTCACCAATTTCTCACCATCTTTAATTTCTAAATCTTTAATCAAATAAAAGGTAAGGTCTTTAAAAAACAAAAAGTTCTGTTTAATGTAGTGCTTGTTTTCTAGACAAAACTCGAACAAACAAGTTTTCGCCATATAAGGATATATGTGGTGGTATTTGTTTAATTCGAATTGAACGTTGTTTTTTTTGTGCTTCTGTATTAATGGTTGGAATTTTTTCAAGCAGTGCCGGTAAAGCTTTGCATCTAAACTATTGAGAGACAGAATTTCCTCTTGGATTTCTGGATCTATTTCTGAAACATTGGGTCGGTTGAATGTCATTCTTTTAGCTGTAAGTTTTTTATTCCATTCAATTCCCGTTGAGGCAGTAAAGTACCCCATACTTTCAGAAAAGTACTCAAATATTCCAACATGAATAGGCAAGGAATCGATGGCGTTAACTACTTTTATGAGATCTTGTTCGGTAGCAGGGTTTTTATCGTAGATGCGTTTACCAATCAAAAATCCGGTCATATAGTTTTGAGTTTGCCGATTTTTATAGTAGTCATTTAAGTTTTGCGGAGGTCTGTTCAGTAGGTTAATAAACTCTTTCCGCTCTCTAAGAAAGTGATACTCAGATATTATTCTGTCAACTGGTTCTCGCAACATTGTAAAGATTGTGTAGTCAGAGTACTTTCGCGAATTAGCGGCATCAAAAATGTCTCCACAGGTAGATTTCTTTGTTTTAATATCAATATGCCGATAATTAAAATCGATATCCGTTTGCCAATACACATCGTGCATAGCAGTATTTATTGTTGTTCCGCCTGTTTTAGGTATGTGGATAAATATGTTTTTGTTTTCCAATTTCAGATATGTTTGTTAGCTTCTCTAGCAAGAATACTAATATTGGTATTACATTTGCATTGATTCATTAAAAAAACATTATGATTAAAAAATTTATGTTCAGTATAGGTATACTTTGTTTATTATCGTGTTCGTCAAATAAGCAACTCTTAAATTCAGACGTAAATGATGTTGGGCAAATGAATAGAACTACTGCTAAGGAAGTTGATTCAGTAAAAGTTATTCCAGTGGCAAACAAGTTCAACACTAATCAAAAAATGCAACCTAAAGGAGAGGTAAGATCAAATAATCATAAAAAAGAGTCTATGCCGCTTAAAAAAAAGTAGATTTTTTTTCGATTTTTAATTTGCATTCGAATAAATTTGTTTTTGTTCAATACGTCTTATTTATATTCCTTAATTTGTTTACTATTTTATTTAGCAGTTTTTTTGTTGGTAGGATGAACATAAAATAAGTTCATTAAATTATATGAATTCGTATTTATCAAATACCCAGGAGGCTTCTGGCATTTGAGTTATCATTTTCCACTAATTATTTAGATTAACGATTTTAGGGATTCGTTTTTTTATTGAACAAGTAAGAGAGGCTTCCTTATTAAATCGTAAATGTTGATGTTCTTGTTAATGCTTTGCTAAAAGCTAGGTAAGATATGCAGTTTTTATGCTTTTTTTAGTAAAAAAAAAGTATAAATTTGCATTTAACAATCAAACTTTAATTCGTGAACTAAAAAAATTAGAATGAAAAAACTTACTAAATTATTAACTGTTTTATTATTAACTATCTTTCTTTCAGTAGCTGGTAGTAACCATGCTTCCGCGCAGTGTGCTGCAGGCGAAGTGGCAGTAACAATTGAAATAGCCACAGACAATTGGGGATATGAAGCCTATTGGGAGCTTGTTCCCTCAGGAAATCTATGTGGAGTTGGAACTATTGCATCAGGCGGTAACCCTGCAGTTGGTTGTGCTAACCCTGGAGGAATTACTTCTGGAGGATACGGGAACAACACAACTATATCAGAAGGCCCTTTCTGTTTGGTGATTGGGCAAGATTACGATCTTATTATGATTGACGATTATACTGATGGGTTGTGTACTTTTACTGTTGTAGGGCAAACTGTTCCATACACGCCTACAAGTGGAAGTGAGACAATTACCTTTACCGCGAGCGATCCAGCAAATAACGATGTTGCAATAGGCCTTGATTATACGGATGCAAATGGTTGGAATACGACCTATGGTAGAATAACTGGTTTTGTTGACCAGCCATTAGATCAATTAGATACTTCTCAGATATTTGCTGGAATCAATGTAAAAAACTTGGGTTTGAACATTGCTAGAAATGTAAATGTAGCTGTCAATATTGATATTTTTCAAGCAGGTGCGTTTACCAATGTATACTCAGGTAACTATGTTATTGGAGATATTGATCCTGATAGTACTGAAGTAGCAGGGGGTACGATTATTGACACTACATGGTGGCAAGAGGGTAATTTTAGATACCAATACATTGCAACGCATGACAGTACTGATGAAAGAACGGAAACAGATACTATTACAGATTATTTTAACATTACTAATAATGTTTGGTGCAAGGGTGGTTTATCTGCAACTCCGGGTGTTGCATTTGGAGATAATGTATATTTTCCTGGCACAACAAGTTATATTGATGGCTACGAATGGGGTTCTATTTACCAATTTTACGATGGGGCTAACAAAACTATTGATTCTCTAAATATGGGAATGTATTCAAGTACTTCTGCTGTCGCAGCTACTGCAGATGTTCAACTTCGTGTTTATGAATTAAATCAACAAGCTGCAACTTTAGATTTGTCAACAGACTTAACTTTAGTTGGTCTAGCTTCTCAGACTGTAGCTGTCGTGCCTGGGGCCGTTATTAATGTTGTATTTGACAACGTTATTGACGCAATCACCGGCACGACTGAATTTGAATTTAGTGATGATACTCGTTATTACATCACTTCGTATCAGGAAAATACAACAGCTCCATATCTAGGTGATGGCACTACTTCTAATGGCTTATTCCCTTTGGGTGTAGTGCAGAATCATGATTTTCATGTGTATTCTAATGGTTCAAACTTTACTTTTTATAATCCACTTACTATAACCGAGGCTGGTACAGCGGCTTCGTATACTTATGGTTGGACTGGTGGTCCAGAACCTTCTATGGTGATGTACTTGGGCTCAACTCTTCCAACATGCACATTAGGTGCAACTCTTTCAGGAAATAATGTTAGTACAACTGGAGGATCAAACGGAGACGCTACTGCAACTGCAACAGGAGGCCAAGGTAATATTACGTATGCATGGACTGGCGGAGGAAGCACTGCTTCAATTACTAATTTAACAGCAGGTGTTTATACAGTAACTGTTATGGATGATGTTACTGCCGGT
>JABHTA010000079.1 GCA_018669945.1 Flavobacteriales bacterium | reverse complement strand
TAGGAAAATTGCGGCTCTTTGGTGCCATGGCATAGCGGCCCATTTTGGACGTGCAGCCAAAGCGGAATCAATAGCATCATTGACGTGAGACGCGTCACCGTAGTTGAAATGTCCTAAAATTTTCTGATGATCATGCGGAGGTGACATTGGCCTTTTGTCATTTGTGGTAACCTCTTTGTTTCCAATGTACATTGGCACATCAATAGGTGCTTGGTTGAACATTTCATTATACTTTGCCTGAAGATTCTTTCTTTCGGTTGAATCAGGTTCAAAACTTAATACCTCTTCCGTAGCCGGATAGGGGATGTTGAATACTCCGTTTGCCATATTAATAGTTTTTGTTTCGTTTTTAAGGAAAACAAAAGTATTGTTTTATTCTTTGTATGTATGTCATGAAATTGGTCCAGCTATCCTTTTTAAAAATAGAACAAAGACTTACAGATTCGTTTTTGAAAAATCACTTCAACAAAAGGGCAGTTGCACGGATTTCTCGCAAAGCGAGAATTTGTATCAGAAAATGAAGAAAAGGCGAGGAAAAAAAAGAACATTCGGCCCCTACTAATTTTAAATCACAGTTACAGTTGGTCTGTAACATATTAGAAATAAATAGTACCACTCCACAACGGGAGGTAAAAAAGGTAGATCGCAAGTTGGTCATTTTATATCATCCAGATGAGCTGACATATCCAAATAAATCACAAAAAAGTCGCGCTTGAGAAATTTAGAAAAGTTCAAGAAGCGAATTGGTATGCAAAAACCAAACGAAAGTTTAGTTGAGCTTCATCGGAGCTATCATCTCAAATTTAGGCACCTTAACATCGAACAAAGAATCATCTATTTGTCTTTGCATGGTATAAGCGCCATGCATATTACCCATTTCTGAGGTTAATTCGCACGATGACTCATATTCATGGATATCTCCAGGTGATAAAATAGGTTGAAACCCTATTACACCTTCGCCTTCTACTTCATAACGATCAGCATTAGAATCGAAAATAAACCAATGTCTACTCATTAGTTGTACAGTCTCATTACTATTATTCTCAATTGTAATTTTATAAGTGTATAAGAAATGATTCTTTAATGGGTTAGAAAACTCCGGACGATAAAATGACTTTACCGTTATTTGAATACCTTCTGTAACTTCTGTTGTCATAATATTATGTGCTAGGTTTATGTAAATAAACGAAAATATTTCGAAAGTGGTTGGGTATTTTAATAAAAAAGTTCATTTATCTACTTTCCAATACTAATTTGTTGGGGCATTGTTAGTTGTAAAGTCCTAACAGAATTTAGTGTTTTTACGGCAATAAGCCTATCGTAATCATCAGCGAGTTGACGGTGGTAGACGAGAATGGTATAGTCGTTTTCGGTTTCGGAATGCATTCCTTCTAGAAGCACATCATCAGCAGCCTTAGTGTTATCTTTTAAGAATATGTACTGGTAGTTATAGTACCCTTGTTTGAGGTATAGTTTTCCTTTGTAGGCTTTTTCTTCTTCGTAATAAATCATTTTGTTTTGCTGATTAGCTTCCCAATTGGTTAGCTCACCGTATAAGTAAACATCTCCGTCAGTAATCCTCTGGGGTTGCGGAAACGTAAAATGTACCCAGGCATAATCTCCATCTGAGTTGCTATCTTGGCTGATATAGTCGTTCTTGATATACCGCCTTCCGTTAATATCATAATAGCTAGAGTAGACTTTAAAGGCACGTTTTTCTTCATTTTCCAATTCTATGTGATGATAGCCCAATGAGTCCTTATAATACAGCTTAACTAATCCTGCTCTCACAGTGAGGTTTTTTATGTCGAAATAGCGATACTCGTTTCCCCCATTAAAGATTAAATCTTTTTGGTTAACAAATTCTATTTCATCACCTTTTACGAAGGTTGGTTGAACATTATAATGCGCATTGTCCCATCTTCCATTTTGTTGTATTGTCACTTTTAAATCGTCATATGGGTTGGAAACTAGATAAGATTCTGACCCAATCGTAAAATTCAATTCTTGTTTGTAAAATTTGTATTTACTGTCTCTAGTTGGAAAAACACGCCCGTTAACTTCAAGACTATTTTCGGTAACCATGAATCGCCATGTCAGAGCTATGTTTTCTGGGTAGCCTTCTTCGTAAACTTTAATTAGGTAATTACCCGATTTAATGATTTTCATGTTTTCTGAAGGAAAGACAAGCCAATGATGAATGTAGTCTTGACCAATGCTTCTAGAATAAGAGTTTTCGTATATAACATCTTCTGGCACTCCTTGAATATATTCGGTAGAAAATAATTCAGAGTCTTCCCAATTTGCTGAGCAATGAATCAATGTGTAGTAGTAACTTTTGTGATCTTCTCCAAGGTCATCAAAACTTAATCGTAATTTTTGATTGCCTCTTATATTTATGATCGGAGCAGACATAACATTACCGTTAATATTCAGTTGAACCGTTTGTATGTTGTCATTGTATACATGGTTTTCGAAGCGCAAATAATCTTCCCTGTAATAATCTTCCTCTTGGCAGAAGCAGCTAAAAGCTCTGAAAATCAATAAGATAAAAAACGGCAATATATTTCTTGTTGATAATGAGTTCATCATTTCAAATATATGTTTAATACCTCCAATAATAAGTCTAAATTAAAGGTTCATCTAAATTCATTGAAAAAAAGTTTGCGGCACTAATCAAATTTCTACATTTGCGGACGAAATGTAAAGCTTTACAAAAGAGATTATGTCGCAGAATGTTAAGATTAGTAAGGGTGCAAACATTAAGTTAGTAGGCACTTCAGAAAAGGTACTCGGAAATATTGAAATGCCTACTTCTTTTGCTGTATGTCCACCAAACTTTCATGGTTTAATGCCTAAATTATCTGTTAAAGTGGGTGATAAAGTGAAAGCAGGTTCTAAATTATTTGTTAACAAATATAATGAGCAGATTAAGTTCACTTCCCCTATAAGTGGTGAGATTACAGAAATAATACGTGGCCAAAAAAGAAAAATTTTAGAGGTTAAGTTAAAGGCGGATAAAATTGTGGCTTACGAACAGTTTGTAGTATCCTCGGCTTCTGCTGATGAGGTAAAAACTGCTTTGTTGAATTCGGGCTTATGGCCATTCATAAAACAGAGGCCTTATGACATTATTGCGAATCCTTCTGATTCGCCAAAAGCGATTCACATAACAGGAATAGACTCTTCTCCGTTGGCTGCGGATTATGAATTTTTAATCCATGGTCAGGAGGATGTTTTCCAGGCAGGTTTAGATGCAATAGCTAAACTTACTCTAGGAAAAGTTCATTTGAATGTGAATGCAAATACAGTGTTCGATTCTGCTAAAAACGTACAGCTAAATAAAATTTCAGGTCCACATCCAGCAGGTAATGTTGGTATTCAAATTCACCATATAGATCCTGTTAATAAAGGGGAAATTGTTTGGGTGCTAAAAGCACCAGATGTCTTGGCAATTGGTAAGTTATTTAAGGAAGGCAAGTACGATGCATCTAAAGTTGTTGCATTGGGGGGCTCTAAAGTGAGTTCGCCTAAGTATTATAAAGTTTTTCCCGGTGCAAACATTAAAGAAATGTTTAGTAACGAAATTAACAATGGTGCGAGAGTAATATCAGGTAATGTTCTTTCTGGTGAAGATGTTTCTATAGATGGTTACATTGGATTTTATGATTATCAGATATGTGCAATTCCTGAGGGCGGAGAAGATGAAATGTTCGGTTGGATGGCTCCAGGGTTTAATAAATTTAGCTTATCAAAAACGTTTTTTTCTTGGATGACACCAAATAAAGAGTACGATTTGAACACCAACATGAACGGCGAAGAAAGGGCGTTCGTAGTAACTGGAGAATACGAAAAAGTATTTCCTATGGATATTCTTCCAGTATTTCTATTAAAATCAATGATTACAGAAGATATTGATGCAATGGAAGGCTTGGGCGTTTACGAAGTTGCACCGGAAGATTTTGCATTATGTGAGTATGGTTGCACTTCAAAAATTGAAACTCAGAAGGTAGTTAGAAAAGCATTAGATTTAGTTAAACAAGAGTGTGGTTAAAATTCACCTTGTTGATTATAAATAAAGATTAGATGAAAGCATTAAACGACTTTGTCAAAAAAATAAAACCAAGCGCTGAAGGAAAATTCCCTATAATGCATGCTATATGGGACGGGACTTACACCTTTCTATTTGTGCCTGGTCATACGAATAAGAATGGTGTGCATGTTCGTGATGGTGTCGACTTAAAAAGAACCATGATTATGGTTGTTCTAGCCATGATTCCTGCATTACTTTTTGGTATGTTTAATGTTGGTCACCAGCACCTGCTTGCAATTGGCGAAGTAACTAGGAATATGCCTATTATGGACATGTTCATGGATAAATTCCTTTTCGGTGCGTTAAAAGTGCTTCCATTAATCGTTGTTTCTTATGGAGTTGGTTTGGGTATTGAGTTTGTTTTTGCAGCATTGAATAAGCACTCGATTCATGAAGGATTTCTAGTTTCAGGAATGTTAATTCCGTTAATTATGCCTGTAGATGTTCCCTTATGGATGGTCGCTGTAGCTACTGCATTTGCAGTAATTATTGGTAAAGAAGTGTTTGGTGGTACAGGAATGAACATTGTAAATGTTGCACTTACAGCTAGAGCATTTCTGTTCTTCGCATATCCTACAAAAATGTCTGGTGATCAAGTTTGGATAAATACTTCTTTAGATGAAGGACAGCGTGTAGTTGATGGCTTTTCAGGAGCTACAGCTTTAGGAAATGCAGTTGAAGGTGGGAAAAATGCATTAGATGAAATGGGGGCGAGTACATTGGAAGCGTTTATCGGATTTATTCCGGGTTCAATTGGCGAAACTTCGGTGATTGCAATTGGAATAGGTGCCATTATTTTATTGTTGACAAATATTGCAAGCTGGCGGATTATGCTATCAGCTGTAATAGGAGGATTATTAATGGCAAGTATTTTCAATCTGGTTGGTGATGACGGTTCATACATGGCTGTGCCAGCTTTACACCAATTAATGTTAGGTGGGTTTGCATTTGGAGTTGTCTTTATGGCCACAGATCCTGTTACGGCTTCACAAACTAATCAAGGCAAATGGGTTTATGGATTTATGATCGGAATTTTAGGAATATTAATTCGTGTAGCGAACCCCGCTTACCCAGAAGGAGTAATGCTCGCAATATTGATTGCCAATGTATCTGCACCATTAATTGATCATGTTGTAGTTCAGAATAATATTAAGAAAAGATTAAAAAGAGTTAAAACCGCATAAAGATGGCTATTAATAGAGATAGTAACGTATATACGCTTTCGTTTGCTGCAATTATGGTAGTATTAGTTGGTGGTTTGTTGGCTTTTGTGTCATTGAGTTTGAAACCAATACAAAAAGCGAATCAGACAAATGAAAAAATGCAAAATATTCTTCAAGCAATTGGTATTGAAGAAACTGCAACGGTTTCAAGAGATGAAGCCGGGACAATTTTTAATGACTACGTTAAAAGGAGAATCACAATTAATTACAATGGTAAAATTCTTAGTGATTTAGCAGTAAATGATCCAATTAAACCACAAGATAAATTAGATGCTTTTAACATTGATATTAGAAAGGAGTATTCCAAATATATTAAGCCTATTATGAATGCGAATAAAGGTAATGATGAAAAAATAAAATCTGAATTGGCAGGCAATGAAAACATACATTTTCCATTATTTATTTGTGAGAATAATGGTAAGAAATACATGGTAACATCCTGCAGTGGGAAGGGCCTTTGGGATGATATATGGGGATACATAGGTTTCGAATCAGATGGGAAAACTATTAGCGGTGCTATTTTCGATCATAAAGGAGAAACGCCAGGATTAGGTTCTGTAATTACAGAGGATTGGTTTGAAAAACAATTTAGATCGAAATCTATTGATGAAAATGGTTATACTGCTATACAAGTATTGAAGCCAGGCAAAAATTTAGATAATCATCAAGTAGATGGTATCAGTGGGGCAACATTTACGGGTGTTGGAGTTGATGAAATGATGGGAAGAAGTATGGAGGTGTATTACAACTTTGTTAAATCTAATCCGGAGATTTTAAACTAATAATAATTGAACATTCAAGACAATGAGTGAAGAAACAAAAGAGCCGTTATTCTCACCAAAGAATAAAAAGCTCATTTCAGAACCTATAAATATCAATAACCCTGTAACAATTCAGGTGTTGGGTATTTGTTCAGCATTAGCTGTAACTGTTCAGATAGACAATGCATTAATTATGTCAATCGCGGTTATGGCGGTTTTGGTTATAGGTAATGTTTTGGTGTCTTTGATGAGAAATGCTATACCAAGTAAAATTCGGATTATTGTTCAATTGGTTGTCGTTGCAGCTCTTGTAATCATTGTTAGTGAAATTTTGAAAGCTTTTGTGTACGATGTGTCTAAACAACTTTCCGTATTTGTTGGGTTGATTATCACCAATTGCATTATTATGGGAAGATTAGAAGCATTCGCTATGGGTAATAAACCTTGGGCTTCTGTTTTAGATGGATTAGGTAATGGATTTGGTTATGGATTAGTGTTGGTAATAGTCGCCTTTTTTAAAGAGGTATTTGGCTCAGGAACTATAACTATTCCAGGTTTCGAGAAGTTTCATGTTATTCCACAAGCATTTTACGATATGGGCTATGAGAATAATGGTTTAATGCTTTTACCTCCCTCTTCATTAATTATTGTGGCTGTATATATATGGGTGCAGAAATTGAAAAATCCTGAATTAATTGATGAGCAAGGTTCATAGTTTGAATTTATAATTTAGAAAAATGGAGTTAGTTAATATTTTTGTAAGAAGCGCTTTTGCTGATAATATGATTTTCACGTTCTTTTTCGGAATGTGTTCATATTTGGCAGTATCCAAAACGGTAAAAACGGCTGTTGGACTTGGTGCTGCGGTGATATTTGTATTAGGAATTACTGTACCTCTAAACTTTTTATTAGAAACTTTTATTTTAAGAGAAGGTGCTTTGGCATGGATGGATACTGAAGGAGAGACTACTTATGCTTCTTACGATTTAAGCTTCTTGAGTTTTATTATGTTTATTGCAGTAATTGCTTCTACGGTGCAATTAGTGGAAATGTTAGTTGAGAAATTTTCTCCTGCACTTTATGGTGCTTTAGGTATTTTTTTGCCACTTATTGCTGTCAACTGTGCAATTCTAGGGGGTGCACTTTTTATGCAACAAAAACAGTTTAATAATGTGGGTGAAGCTACTGTTTACGGATTAGGATCTGGATTCGGATGGTTTATCGCAATTGTTCTGATAGCGGCAATTAGAGAGAAAATTAAATATTCTCATATACCGGGCCCATTGAAAGGAGTTGGAATGGCGTTTATTCTTACAGGATTAATGGGATTAGGATTTTTAGGATTTTTAGGATTTTAGGAGTAGTAATTAATTAGAAAGTTAGAGAAATGAATACAGGAGTAATTATAGTTACCATAGTAGTTTTCTTAATAGTAGTTTTGCTGCTCGTTAGTGTTTTGTTGTTTGCAAAGGCAAAATTGATGCCTTCAGGAAAGATAAAAATTACTATTAACGGTGATACAGAATTAGAAGTTGATGGAGGGGGAACACTACTTTCCACTCTTGGTTCAAATGGAATATTTTTACCATCAGCTTGTGGAGGTGGAGGAACATGTGTGCAGTGTATATGTCAAGTCCATACAGGTGGTGGTGAGATATTACCTACAGAAGCCCCGCATTTTTCTAGAAAAGAAATAGTCTCTAATCATCGTCTTGGCTGCCAAGTAAAGGTTAAAGAAGATATGGAAATTGAAATTGAAGAGGAGATTCTTGGTATAAAAGAATGGGAAGCTACTGTTGTTTCAAATTATAATGTTGCTACATACATCAAGGAGTTTATTATTGAAATTCCTGAAGATATGAATTACAAGGCGGGCGGGTATATCCAAATTAAGATACCTAAGTGTGAAGTTAAATTTACTGAAATGGATGTCACCGCTCATCCACAAGATCACCCAGGGGATCCAGATAAGTTCGTTAAAGAGTGGGCTGAAGGTCCTTTTGCTTTGCGTAATTTGGTAATGAAAAACCCAGAGGAGGTAGTTAGAGCATATTCAATGGCATCTTACCCAGCAGAAGGACGTAAAATTATGTTGAATGTGCGTGTTGCTGCTCCGCCTTTTGATCCTATGGCAGGCCCATTGAGAAAGGACAAAGATGGTAAACAAGTAAAGGGTAGAGACGGTAAACCTGCGCATGAAGGCGGTTGGATGAATGTAAATCCTGGCATTGCCTCTTCATATATATTTAATTTAAAGGAAGGAGATAAAGCTATTGTTTCTGGCCCATATGGAGAGTTTTTTATTAACGATTCTGATGCTGAAATGCTATATATTGGTGGTGGTGCAGGAATGGCGCCTATGCGTTCTCATTTATATGAATTGTTTAAGACATTAAAAACTGGTCGTAAAGTTTCTTATTGGTATGGAGGGCGTTCTCGAGCTGAGCTATTCTATATCCACTATTTTAGAGATTTGGAAAAAGAATTCCCTAATTTTAAATTCTATCTCGTCTTATCTAATGCTTTAGAATCTGATAATTGGGTAAATAAAAGTGATATTAATGATCCGGAAGGAGATGGATTTACTGGATTTGTGCACCAAGTTGTAATTGATCAATATTTGAGTAAACATGATGCGCCTGAGGATATAGAATTTTATTTCTGTGGTCCACCAATGATGAATCAAGCCGTAATCAAAATGTGTGACGAATGGGGCGTTCCAGATGAAAACGTTAGATTTGATGACTTTGGAGGGTAAATAATATTAAAATGTAAACATAAGGTGCAATTGAAAGATTGCATCTTTTTTTTGCTCTACTTATTGCTTTTTAAGTTAAATATTTGTTCCTATAGGAGGTAGAATTTCTATTTAACGAAGTTAGGAAGTAATTTTTCTATTTTATAAGATAATTTGTTGAGTAAAATACCAACCTTTTTAGTTTTTTCTCGTCTTTAAGCTATAATAAGTTACCTAACACTAATTATTTTACAATATGGAAAAATTGATTTTCACTATACTTCTTTTGGGAAGTATTTCTTTATTTGCTCAAATTAAGATTCCAGTTAATAAGAATGCTAAGCAGTCTGTGACTCAAGAAAAATGTAAAGCGGCGATAGAACATAATAAGTTATTGCAGATTAATTCGAGTTATGCAGCAAAGGTTCTTCAGAATGAAAGTATTATTCAGCAAATTTTAAATTCAGGTTCTCGAGCACAAACAGTTTATACTATTCCAGTTGTAGTTCATGTTATGCACTTAGGTGAGAACGTTGGGGTAGGTACAAATATTTCCGATGTGCAAATTCAAAGTGCAATTGACAATTTAAACGATTGTTATGGCGGGTTATCTCCCTACATTACTGACGTTGGAATACAGTTTAGTTTAGCTAAAAGAACTCCAGTTTGTGCGTCTACTACAGGAATTATTAGAGTTGATTGTTCTGGTTTTAGCGATGGAGGAGATGATTATATCACAGTAGGTGCTACAGATAACAATCGGGATGCGCTAAAAGCACTGAGTAAATGGCCGAACACAAGTTATTATAATATTTGGATAGTAAACGAAATCGATAACAATGACGGCGGTGCAGGAACACAAGGATATGCCTATTTTCCTGGTGCAAGCTCAACTGTTGACGGGGCTGTAATTTTATATAATTCTTTTGGTTATGACCCAACGGGAACTCTTGGGTATAATTTAAAGTCATACACCAATTATAATGCAACAGCCAATCATGAATTAGGTCACGCATTGAATCTTTATCACACATTCGAAGGCGATTTTGATGATACTAGTTGCCCTTCTGGAAATCAGTGCGGAAGTGATCTTGGAGATTGTTGTAGTGATACTGACCCACACAAAAGAAGTGATGGAGATTGTGGAGATTCTGGATTAACTTGCGCAGGGGCAGGTACAGACCTATCAGATATAGTAACTAATATTATGGCGTATTCATCTGACGTATGTCAAGTTAAATACACAACAGAACAACAAGCAAGAATGCGTGCAGCCTTGGAGGGAACTCGTGCTGGGCTGATTAGTTCTTTAGGTGCAACTGTTCCTCCTGCACAAGCTCCAAATACTACTGCAGCAAATTGTGAACCAGTAACACAAGCGACTGGTTTAGGCGGAGGGTTTGGTGGAATTATGCAAGTTAAATTCGCTAGCGTAGTTTCAACCACATCCAATTCGCAAGGAGATGGGGCAGGAGATTACCCAACTGGATATGTGGATAAATCCCTTGATTGTAGCTCTTATGCTGAATTAGAAGAAGGTGAAACTTTTAATGTTTCGGTTAGTACTTGGGTTAACGATCATAATGTAAAAGTTTATGTCGATTGGAATAATGACGCAACTTTAGCCGCAGGAGAAGAAGAACTTTCGTTAACTGTTAATACAGCCCATCCAACAGAAACTAATTGGAAACAAGCCACGGGTCAAATTACAGTTCCGGTTGGCGCAACAACTGATTCATATTTAAGAATTCGCTTTAACGCTGATATAAACACTGTAAATTCATCTTGCGAATCTCCTTTGTATGGCCAGGTTGAAGATTACGCACTATATGTAAATTCTTCTGCTTGTACACCCCCTTCAGCAACTTTAACAGAAGGCGTGGTTAGCTGTTATGGGGAATCTAATGGTTCAGTTACATCAGCTGTTTCAGGCGGGGAAACACCTTACACTTATTTATGGAGTACTGCTGGAACAACCGTTGATATTACAGGACTACCAGTAGGAACGTACACCGTGACAATTACTGAGAATCAAGGTTGCACAGTTACGGAGTCGATGACAGTAACGGAACCACAATTGCTTGCAGTTACATTGACACCAACAAACATTATATGTATGGGATTGTCGGATGGAATGATTTCAACACTTGTTCAAGGCGGTAATACACCGTATATATATGCCTGGAGTAATGCAGCTACAACAGATCAACTTTCTGGATTGGTGGCGGGGATTTATTCTATTACGATAGTCGATAACAAAAGCTGTACAGTTGCACAAGCAACTACGATTACTGAACCCACTGCAGCGGTAACAGTATCGCTCCTTGAAAATCATGTGTCCTGTTATGGAAGCTCTGATGGGGCTGTTCAAGCAACAATTTCTGGAGGAGATACACCGTATACCTATAACTGGAGCAATTCCGGCACAACGTCGAGTATTACAGGATTGCTGCAAGGGGTGTATACATTAACCTCTACAGATGCTAATAATTGTTTGAATATAGATGTTACAACAATAACAGAATTTACACCATTGTTGGTCAATTATGAGGCAGCTGATACAAAAGTTGGTTCCGGATATGCATTATCTTTTTCGGGATCAGAATATATTTCCACATCCGTTACAAGTTCTTTTACAGACATTAGCGCAACTGCATGGGTAAAGACAACCAGCGGCAGTTTTGTAACGGTTATTGGAGCATCTGAGGGTATTGATGAAAAGATAATTCTCTATATTGAATCAGGTAAAGTAAAGGCGAGATTGACTGATGCGACACCATTGACAAAAATATATGCATCTACAGAGATAGTTAATGATGGAAACTGGCACCATATTGCATTTACCTATGATGCAGCTGGAGATAACTTAAATATTTATGTAGATGGTATGCTAGATACAAATGTTGAAACACCTAATGCAATTTCATTTTCAATGACAACAAACAATATTACTATTGCTTCATTTCCAATTGGGGTAAATAATTTTGTTGGAGAAATAGATGAGTTGCGTTGTTGGACAAAGGAGTTGACACAAACTGATGTTCGTACAGATATGTGTAAGAAAGTTACTTCATCTCATGCTTCGATGTGTGATTTATTGGCTTACTATCGTTTCGATGAAAACTCAGGGTCAACGCTTAAAGACTGGATTGGATCCAATAATGGAACATTTGTAGGGTTACCTAGTTATGTGCTTTCAGGAGCGGCTATTGGTGATGATAGTGATTTTGATTATAACGGAGCAAGTAGTACGGTTAATTTAGCCCACGAAGATGGAGATGATTTTAATGTGAATATTACTTCGGGATCGCCAAATGGAGTGCAGGTATATAGAGTAGACAATATGCCAAATAGCACTAATGGGATAGAAGGCACTGATAATGATAGATATTTTGGGGTATACATTTCGGGTTCTGGAGCTAATTATACAGGTACATATAATTATGATGGGCATACATATGGTGTAGCCTCTACGGAAGCTAGTTTACTATTATTTGGTCGACAAAATAATTTTGTATCTACTTGGTTAGACGAAACGGCATCAATAAATACGACAGCAAATACTTTAGAGGTAACCGGAGTTTCTTCTATTTCAAATGAATATATTTTGCATTTGGATAGAGTAATTTGGACAGGGACTACTGATAGTGATTGGGGCACAATAACTAATTGGACGTCTGGTACTGTGCCAGTATCTACTGATCACATTACGATTCCTGATGTAACGAATAAACCATTATTAGATGCAGATAGGTCGGTTGGCAACGTCTATATTGAAACAAATAGCTCGATTTCTTTAGGGACGAGTACTTTATCAGTAGTAAATAGTTGGAATAATAATGGAACGCTAATAAGTGGTACAGGAACAATTAGCTTTAACGGTACAGATATTCAAACAATTGAAGGAACAAATGATTATATGAACTTAACAATCAATAATACATCCGGAGGAGTTACAGTGAGCTCTGGTCAGCAAACAATATCAGGAACACTTACATTAACAAATGGTTTATTTACAACAAATGATTCTTTATTATTATCCTCAACATCTACCGGCACAGCGCGTGTTGCTGAAATAACAGGAGGTTCCATTTCAGGAGATGTAACTTGTGAAAGGTACTTGCCATCGAGCAATCAAGCAGGTTGGAGAATACTCGGTTCTCCTATTTCTGGAGTTACTTTAGCAGCTTGGAACGATGACTTCCTAACATCAGGATTCACAGGAAGTAATGATCCTTCATTTAGTTGGATATCGTTATATTCCTATAATGAAACAATAGCTGGTGATGCTGATGCTGAAGGTTGGGAAGCTCCAACAGCTATTACCGACCCAATAAATGTTGGGGAAGGATATGAGGCTTATATACATAATGTTGATACTACTATTGACGTAACAGGTACATTGAATACAGGTGATATTAGCTTAAACGTGAGTTATACAAATAGTGGTTCGGCTACAGATGATGGCTGGACTTTAGTAGCGAACCCCTACATGTCTACCATTGATTGGGACGATGCAGATTGGGTAAAAACGAAAATGAATAATGCAGTTTTTATTTGGGACCATATTAATGGGGTAAACGCAAGTTATGTAGGTGGGGTTTCTAATAATGGTGGTGGTCCTTTAATTGCCTCTTCTCAGGGCTTTGCTGTTCAAGCCAATGACGTTTCACCTGTATTAACTGCCAAGGAGGGAGTTAAATCATCAACTGACCATACTTTTTGGAGAAAAGAAGCGATTAATGTATTAAGGCTAGAATTAGAGGGAGCAGGTTACCGAGATCAGACAACAATTGCTTTTAATACTAATGCAAGTATTGCATTCGAAGAAGATAAAGATGCTAGAAAATTTAATAACATGTTCCCCGCACCTAATTTTGTTTCAACCAATGGAACAGATGATTTTTCGATAAACTCATTATCTTTTGATGAAGATATGGTAATACCATTAAAAACGCTTATTAATACATCAGGCGTATATAGTATTAATGTAGTTGATATTTCCGATTCAATTAATTGTGTTATGCTCTACGACAGATATTTGGATGTGTCCATCAATCTTTCAATCGATTCAAATTATGTTTTTACGATTGATGATACAACTCAGTCGCCTCGGTTTGAAATTTCTTTTTGCGAGCAACCCTTCGGTAGTTTACACGAAAATCAAGCAACTTCAGAAATATTGAATGTATATCCTAACCCAACAGCAGGAGAATTTGTTGTGGTTTTGAATAATTATTCGGTGCAAGAATTAGAAATCCGCGTGGTCAATAGTTTTGGACAAATAGTTATTTCAGATAGATTGGATGTAAAGAAAGGAACACAGACAATAGAGCTCAACCTAGGTAATTTTGGCAAGGGAATGTATTTTATACAAACGTTTAATGATGAAGGGATATATAGTAGCACGAAAATTGTAAAGTCTGATTGATAGAATATTAGTAGTGATAAATTCAAAACGCTAACTTGTGATGTTGGGTTTTTTGTACGTTAGCTTTATGAAAAAACTACTCCCTTTTCTTTTTGCTCTTATTTTCATTGGTTCGTGTGGGGAGAATGCCCACAAAAAGACATTGGATTCATCTTATCAAATGATTGAAGGGCTTGCTCAAGGAACAAGCTATCATATCACATATAGCGATGAGATGAAACGTGATTTTCAGTTGTCAGTAGATTCTATAATCAAAGTAATAGACCTATCTATGTCTACCTATGTAGATAATTCCAGAGTAAGCTTATGTAATAATTCAGAATCAAAATGTATAGTAGATATTCACATGCTAAAGGTTTTTTGGAAATCGTATGAGGTGTTTTATCTTACAGATGGTGAATTTGATCCAACGGTAAAACCGTTAATTGATTTCTGGGGTTTTGGTGCTGGCAAAATCACATCTCATGGGGCTATAGATTCTAGTTTGGTTGATTCGTTATTGAAATATGTTGGATTAGAACATTTAAAATTGTACAACACGAAAAGTGGAGAAATAATAGAGTATATGTCTGCGAGAGATTTTGATCAATCTATTTCTTATGGATTATTAAAAGATGGACCGACACAGCTAGATTTTAATGCTATCGCTCAAGGCTATACTGTTGATGTTATTTGCGAATTACTTGAGAGTAAAGGAGTGTTAAACTATCTGGTTGAAGTAGGGGGAGAGGTAAGAGTGAAAGGTAAAAATGGAAAAGGTAATTATTGGAAAGTAGGCGTTGATAAACCTATTGAAGATAATAGGGGAAGGAGATCTTTGCAAGCCGTATTAACGCTAGAAAACAAATCGATTGCCACTTCTGGAAATTATAGAAAATTTAATATTAAGGATGGGATTAAGTATTCGCATACGATTTCAGCTAAAACGGGATACCCAGTGACGCAGCAAATTCTTAGTGCAACAGTTATTGCCGATGATTGTATGACAGCTGATGCATTTGCTACTGCATTTATGGTAATGGGGCATAAAAAGGCCATCAACTATTTACAAGAACACAAAACTGAAATTCAAGGATATCTAATTTACTCAGACGATAAAGGCAATTTTCTATCTTATACTTCTACAGAGTTAGAAGATAAGATTAATGAAAAAATAGATTAAGCATCTTCGTTTTTGCATTGTTCACTGGGCATAGCACCGCAAAATCCGCACGCTTCACCTTCTTTATTTAAAAAGGGACTATTACTAGCACAGGTGCCTTGAAATTTCCCATCTTTCTTAACCAAAATCTTAATTGCGATTCCTGCAACACCAAGACCTAATAAACCGATTGAGAGCAATACTAATTCCATGCTACAAAGATACTTATTTTTCGATTAACTCACCAGAATTGAACTCATCTACATCAATGGTTTTTGGTGAGCCATTGTAATACACGTTTCCAGTATGATTAATCCACCCACGGAGGTAAATTGAGCTATAGACATTAAGTTCCCCAGTTCCGTAATGATTAATGATTGTTTCGTCTGAGAATAAATTACTAGCTTCTACATTGCCGATACTTTTACAATAGAAACTTGCTATATCAACCTTTCCGCTAAGGTAAACAGTACTTGTTCCATTAAGGTAATTAAAGTCCATTCGGTTTGCAGAAAGAGTAAGATTTGTTTCTCCGTTCATAGCTGTTCCTTTTAGAGTAAAAGTGTTTTTGTTTCTTATAGTGTCAGTAGATAGAAGATTACCAGTTGAACGATTTACTATGCCTTCCAACGAATCACAATAGAGCGTAATATTAATTTCTCGATCATAAGATCTTGCCCAATTGCAGGTGTTATTGTTATTTATATACAGGGTGTCATTAATTACTTCACACAGAATAAGAGGTAGTACATTTTTGCCACCAGTTAGTTTTGCAATTGATTTTTGGTTTGGTTTAATCTCGATATTTACGTGACCTCTAATATCAATTACCGAGTAAGAACCAATTTCAATTGTTTCGGTTATTTCTTGCCCATGCGATTTTATACAGTCCGATCTATTTTCCTTTTTGCAAGAAAATAAAATCATTAAAGACAAGGTGATTATAGCTACCTGTTTGTCCATAGTTTGAAACCTAAGCCAAATTCGAAATAATCTGCTCTAGCAAAATGAGTTTTAAGGACCAATTTTGCGAAAACTTTATCGGTAATGTAGTATCTGTTTGTTAATTTATGGTAAAAACGTTTATCGACAACCGTTTCAGTATGAACGTAAGTCCCCCAGGCCACTCCAATTTGAAGACGATTCATTTTCAAACAATAGGCAACAACAACACCGGTTTGAAAAATAGCTGAATTTGACAATGTTGTACTTAATTGTTGTTCCATTCTAGGTTTAACCGAAGTATTGTAAAATTCATCGATTCCAATAGAGAATAGAGACATTTTACTAATTCGTCTAGCGAGCTCAATATTTCCTGCACCTAGATAAAAGCGGTCGCCACCGGGTTCAATTTTTCGAGAACCAACTCCACCCGAGGCATTAATTTCTAAATATGGCTTGAATGTTGAAAAAGTATCTGGAATGAATTCTGTACAAAAATGATTTATACGATAACTTAGACCTAAGTTAATAGAAGCATTATTAAGACCAAGGTTTGGTAGATTATAAGCTCCGTTTGAAAAATGAGTAAAAGCAATTCCTGGGTGAATGTTTAACTTGTCGTTTACCTGAAATTTGGCTTCTCCCGTAAAACTTATCAGCGCATTAATATTCGATCCATAGATAATATTTTTATTCTCACCCTGCCTAAAGGGAGTAGTAGCGTATATGGCGCCAAAACCAACACGGATATTAAATTGTGTTTTCTCTTTTGTGAAAATCGGATAATTAATATAGGGTAATATACCGTACCCATACCCTAGGTGCTGAGGATTACCCATATCTAAGAAAAGAACTGAAATTCCGTATGACGGATTCGCGTAATCCTTTTCCCATTGTTTAGCACCAAAAGTTTTTTTATCCAAACAAATTTCGATGATTTTTGTGTGGTTCGTAACCAAGTTACTTAGCCCGTCTCTATGTGGTACAATAAATCCATAGTGAGTTCTTTCTATGATAGAAAAGGGCCGAGTTTCGAGGGAATCTCCAGATGAGTATCCTTCGTTCATTATCGTAAGTAGGAAAAAAATAATGCCCCATTTTTTTAACATAATGCGAAAATACAATACACGATTCGAAATAACCATTCAACTTTTTACCTTTAAGCCAAATTAAATTCAATGAAAGAGAAGTTAGCTGCCTTTGAACGATTGCTCATTATAATGGATGAGTTACGAGAGAAATGCCCTTGGGATAAAAAGCAAACTATGGAAACACTTCGTCATTTAACCATTGAAGAGACTTATGAGCTAGGTGATGCTATACTTGACAATAACTTAAAAGAGATAAAAGGAGAGCTTGGCGACTTAATGCTGCATTTGGTGTTTTATTCAAAAATAGGAGAGGAGAAAGGTGCTTTTAATGTTGCAGATGTGCTGAATGGAGTGTGTGAAAAGCTGATTCATCGACATCCACACATTTATGGCGATGTTGAAGTTGCTAACGAAGAAGAAGTAAAAAAAAATTGGGAAAAGCTTAAACTAAAAGAGGGTAAAAATAGTGTGCTAGAAGGTGTTCCAAAATCATTGCCGGCAGTTGTTAAAGCTAATCGAATACAAGACAAAGTTAAAGGTGTTGGATTCGATTGGGAAGAACCTAATCAGGTTTGGGAAAAGGTAGAGGAAGAAATTGTTGAGCTAAAAGTAGAGGTAGCGAAGGGTAACGTAGACCGAATTGAAGCTGAGCTTGGTGATGTACTATTTTCAATGATAAACTACGCTCGCTTTATTGGCGTAAATCCCGAAGATGCATTAGAGAGAACCAATAAAAAATTCATTAAACGATTTCAGTACCTTGAATCTAAAGCAAAAGAAATTAGTAAAGAGCTTTCCGAAATGACTTTAGCAGAAATGGATGTGTATTGGGAAGAGGCTAAATCGATATGAATGTTAGAAGTCATATTTCAACTAAATTTTGAACGGCAATATAATGACTCTAAATTTGACGTAATGACACTCTTTTGTAGTTCTATCAATTCCTTTTTTTAAAATTTAAAATCATATAATTTGATTATTTTCATTTAAAAATTTGAAAATGAGTTAAGTTTTTTGTTAAATTGTAGTATATTACTTAAATTTTTAAGAAATCAACTAACAAATTCGCATGTCCTTAAAAACTTCCAATGTTATTCGAAAAAAAGGATTTGCAACAACTTTACGTACTGATAAATGGTGGCTATATCCTGGACTAGTTGTGTTTGGCCTTACTGCCTTCTTAATTTATGGATTCTGGTCAGCTTGGCAGGCAGACTTTTACTGGTACAGTGCAGGACAAGAAGGATTTGGAGGATATTTAGCACCTTTTTATTCACCACTACTGTTTATAAAAGAAGGAGTTGAAGGTGCTGCTCCCATGCAACACGCTCTATTCGGAGCATGGCCTACCTGGTGGCCAAGTTGGCTTCCACCATCACCTTCGTTATTGATCTTGGCAATTCCGGGGATTTTTAGATTTACCTGTTATTATTATAGAAAAGCATATTACAGAGCTTTCACTGGAACTCCTCCAGCCTGTGCTGTCGGTGCCTTACCTCGAAAACCAAAATCTGGGTATAAAGGAGAAACTGGTCTTATGATAGTACAAAATTTACATCGTTACGCCATGTATTTTGCAATGTTATATATCGTTGTTTTCTTTTATGATGCTTACTTGTCCTTTTTTAGAGGTGGAGAATTTGGTATTGGAATTGGAAGTGTTTTACTTTTAGGTAACCCTATTTTATTAGCTTGTTATACATTTGGGTGTCATTCTATTCGCCATCTTTTAAGTGGGAGAAGGGATTGCTATTCATGCAGTATGAGCGGGAATATTGCACATAAAAACGGAAAGTTTGTTGGCTGGCTTAATAAACGTCATGAACTATTTGCATGGCTTAGTTTAATTTGGATCATGATTGCTGATTTATATATTCGAATGGTTTCTATGGGAAACATAACTGATCTCAATACATGGCTTTAAGTAAAACAATGAAAAAATGTTAGATGTTTCAGAAATAAAAACTGTTGAACATGACGTACTTATTGTCGGTGCGGGAGGGGCAGGTTTAAGTGCTGCCATTGAGGCTTCCTCTCAAGGAATGAGTACTGGTATTGTCATGAAATCTTTGCTAGGCAAAGCACATACAGTAATGGCAGAAGGCGGTATGGCTGCAGCCTTGGGAAATGTTGATGACCGTGATCATTGGAAGATTCATTTTCGAGATACTATGAGAGGTGGAAAATTCCTGAACGTATGGAGAATGGCAGAGCATCATGCAAAGATTGCTCCAGATAGAGTTAGGTTGTTAGAAGAATGGGGGGCCGTATTTGATCGCACGAAAAATGGCCTAATTAATCAACGTAATTTTGGTGGGCATCGATATCCAAGGTTAGCTCATGTTGGTGATCGAACAGGATTAGAAATGATAAGAACCTTACAAGATCATGGTATCCATCAAGGCATTGAAGTCTATATGGAATGTACGGCATTAGATTTGCTCAAGAACGAGCAGGGTGAAGTATGTGGTATCGTTTGTATGTGGCGTGAAACAGGAACCTTTACTATATTTAAAGCAAAATCCATCATATTTGCTACTGGAGGCGGTGGAAAAGCTTGGGACGTAACTTCAAATTCTTGGGAGTATACTGGTGATGGTTATGCTATGGCATATGAATCTGGTGCTGAACTTATGGACTTAGAATTTAATCAGTTTCACCCAACTGGAATGGTTTGGCCGCTCTCTGTAAAAGGCATTTTGGTTACTGAAAGTGTAAGAGGTGAAGGTGGAGTCCTACTTAATAATGAAGGAACGCGATTCATGTTCAATTATATTCCCGAGCTTTTTCGTTCTGAAACTGCTGATACCGAAGAAGAAGCAGCTCGATGGTTGGCTGGTGATCCTAAAGCAAGAAGACCACCAGAATTGTTAACACGCGATGTAGTAGCTAGGGCAATTAATGAAGAGGTAAAAGCAGGAAGAGGATCAAAACATGGAGGAGCCTACTTGAATTTTGCAACACAACGAACAGCAGATGACATTAAAAAGAAATTACCCTCAATGTACCATCAATTTAAAGTGTTGGCAGAGCTGGATATAACTAAAGAACCTATGGAAGTTGGCCCTACTTGCCATTATTTTATGGGGGGAATACGTGTTGACGCAGATACGGCAATGAGTTCTGTCCCGGGATTATTTGCTTGTGGTGAATGCGCTGCAGGAATGCACGGTGCTAATCGATTGGGTGGAAATTCTCTATCTGATCTTCTCGTTTTTGGTTTTTTAGCCGGTAAAAGTGCTTCTCAACACGCTAAAAAAATCACGAAATACTCCGAAATAAATAAAGAACAAGCAAGTGAAATTATACGAAATGCCACTACAATTTTAAATCGTGAATCTGGCACAAATCCATATTTATTGCATGAAGAGCTAGAGCAGAATATGCAGACAAGAGTTGGAATTATAAGAACAAATAACGAGCTAATAAAAGGTATTGATCATATTGAGAAAATAAAAGAATCGTATAAATCAGTTAAGGCAAAAGGAACAAGTCAATTTAATCCTGGTTGGCATGAGGCATTGGGGTTACGGAACCTCTTAATAACTGCGGAAGCTGTTGCACGCGCAGCACTTTTAAGAGAAGAAAGTAGGGGAGCTCATACACGGGAAGAT
Organism: Flavobacteriales bacterium; assembly: GCA_018669945.1. Taxonomy (GTDB): domain Bacteria; phylum Bacteroidota; class Bacteroidia; order Flavobacteriales_G; family NORP312; genus NORP312. The sequence goes on along the minus strand of JABHTA010000079.1, from coordinate 9,631 downwards.
TTTCCTGGTGAACGAGAAGACGGGCTAAAATATAATATTGTAACCTCAAAAGGAGAAGATGGAAGAATGAAGCTAATTAAAGTAGAGCGACCAGATCCTGACCCTGAATTGGAGCGCATCGCAAAATCTTCAATTGAAGACCTTGAAAATGAAATTGCAGAAGAAAGGAAGCAATGAAAATTGATTAGACAATAATAGAAATCTTCGAATTACAATATCAACAATATGGCAACACATAAATTTCAAATATATAGAGGAGATCATGAAAACGGAGATCTCGTAGACTATAACGCTGAAATTAAGGAAGGCATGGTAGTCCTAGATGTTATTCATGAAATACAATCTGAGAAAGCTAACGATTTAGCCATTCGCTGGAATTGTAAAGCAGGAAAATGTGGGTCTTGCAGTGTTGAAATAAATGGGAAGCCAAAATTAGCATGCATGACTAGGATGAATGAATATGCAGAAGGAGAAACAATAACAATAACACCATTAAAAACATTTCCTGTAATTAAAGATTTAGTTACAGATGTTTCGTGGAATTACACTCAAAACAAGAGGATAAAACCAGTTAAATTGGCTGTAGAGGCGAAAACCGAAAAGGGATATGTTATGTACCAAGAAGATGTTGATCGCGCCCAGGAATTTAGGAAATGTATCGAATGTTATTTATGTCAAAATGTATGTCACGTTCTTCGTGACCATGATAAAAAAGATGCTTTTGTCGGACCAAGATTTATGATTAGGGCGGCTAGTCTTGAAATGCATCCTTTGGATGTTGAAGATAGAATTCCTGAACTTAAAGAAGATTTTGGCTCAGGCATGTGTAATATTACACGTTGTTGTACAGATGTTTGCCCTGAACATATTAACCTTACTGATAATGGTATCATTCCACTCAAAGAACGCGTAATTGATAGGTACTATGACCCTCTTACAATTATTGGGCGTAAGCTATTTGGAAAAAACAAAAAGAAACTTCCTCCAATAAAACCTTGACTTTTCAACTATTGCAACTTATTCTAAAAAAGGTTGAAATCCTTTCTCTTCTGGAGAAGGCTTTAAATTAAATTCTTGAATACCTCGAATACAGGCATTCCATCTTAAAATAGCATCTTGGTTGTCTTCTGAACTAATTTTATCCGCTTTCTCAAAAAAATGCATCGCATTTCTATAGTATTCGTAGGCGATGTACGTAACTCTTGGGCTAGATCGTTTTAAGACGGCCTTACCAGAACGTTCTTCAATAATACCTCGATAATAGTAACGTTCATATTCATTCTGTAATTGATTACATAATTTGTTCGCTTCAGTATAAAAAGAGCTGTTATTTGCACCAAATTGATCTGTAATAGACAGTACCAAATATAATAGCGCACGCTGGTTTTCAGGCTCAACGACTAAAATGTCTCTACAAATACTTGACGCTTGCCAAGGTTCATTTAACAAGCGATAATGTTTTGCTCTAATTAAAGCCTTAGGAATAGACTCCTTAGAAAGTGGTTTTAGTTGTTCCATAAAATTTAATAATAATGAGAATCATCAAGAATAAATATACGAATTTATATAAATACGTTGATCCTAATATCTAAAATTCATATGTCTAATAACAGATTTACAAAGATTGGAACAAACCAACTAAAAATTCTACAAAAATCTCCTAATAGTATTACACATGTTATTTCAAATTAAACTTGCTTAAGATGACGTTCAATAACATGTATATGACGTCTTACTTTACGAAGCGCTTTACCTTCCCTCAAACGAATAAGCTGATAAAATCAGAAATAAAAAAAGCATCTCGAATTTTCGAGATGCTTTTTTTAAGTTATAATTATTAGATTAGTTATTTGTTAAATACTCAGCAATACCATCGTGAGTAGCTGTTAAGCCAGCATCTCCTTTACTCCAGTTAGCTGGACAAACTTCTCCATTGTCTTCAAAGAATTGGAGTGCATCAATCATTCTTAAAGCTTCATCAACGTTTCTTCCTAATGGTAAATCGTTAACTAACTGGTGACGAACAACTCCTTTTTTATCAATTAAGAAAAGACCTCTATAAGCAATTAGCTCACCATGAGCAATCATTTCACCTTCATCATTAAAATCCCAATCGCCAACTAATACATCGTAATTAGCTGAAATAGTTTTGTTGGTATCAGCAACTAAAGGGTAAGTAATACCATTAATTCCACCTTTGTTTTTGTCTAGTTGTAACCAGCCCCAGTGAGATTGCTCAGTATCTGTCGAAATTCCAATTAATTCAACCCCTCTGTTCTTAAATTCTTCTAATTTTTCTTGAAATGCGAATAATTCTGTTGGGCAAACGAATGTGAAATCTTTTGGATAAAAGAACAACATAACATATTTACCTGCAAATTGGTCTAATGAAAAATCTCCTACGATTTCGCCTCCATTAATTACTGCTTGTGCAGTAAATGAAGGTGCTTTTCTTCCTACTAAAACTGACATTTTTTATAATTTTATTTGATTGATAATTGTCTTTATTGATTAACTACAAAATTAGACAATCTGATTGAAATAAGGGAGTGGTTAACGGGAGAAAAGGATGATTATTCAGCGCAAATATCTTTCATTGCGTAATCTGTTTGATTATGACCAAGCTCTTTCGCTTTTTTTATGTCGTCACAAGCCCCTGTTAGGTCATCCATAAATTGTTTAACGTTCCCGCGCTGATAATAACCATCAGCAAGTGCTGGTGTAATCTCGTTGGCATAATCTAATTCAATTTTTTGACCTGTTACGTCACCAAAAACTTTCTTAATCTTAGCCTGTGTTTCATATTTTTCTTTTAGACTTACCATCATAGTAATTCCAGCATCATAATCTGCTAAAGCTCCCTGAAAGTCCAGTTTAAGAAACTTTGTTCCGGCACGACCAATAAATGCAGGATAGTGCTCCGGTGATTCTTCTAGTGCTTCGGTATATGTTTGGATAGCCTCCTCATGTTTTCCACGTTTTTTTAAAGATTCGGCTTCAACACAAAGCTTGGTTGCTAGTACTAAAGGTACTTTTAGTGCTAGACCGTCAGTTTCTTCTTGATCAGTTGAGACCGGAGATATTGTATCCGTTTCGGTTTGTAAAGGTTCTTCAGCTTTTTCTTGGCCCCAAACATCTGTTGTCATAAAAAACAAGCTAACAACCAAAGAAAACAATATGTGTTTTGTTTTTATCATATTAGACGAGCGAAAGGTAGCAAATAAAATTAAACTAATACTTTTCTTCCAAGACCATGATAAGTCGGTCAGACTGATCTTCAATAAATTCATCCAATGCATAATTTCCAAAGACTTTTACTATCGAAAAACCAGCTTTGTTACATAAATCGTTAAATTTTTTCAGATTTAATGTCTGAACTCTTTCTTCGAAGTAAAATTTTTCGCCCTGGACAGCAAATGAAATTCGCTTATTGATTATGTCTTCAATTACTTCTCTTTCTATCGAAAATGTAATTCCTTGTTTAATAATGGTCTCTGAAGCAACTAGATTATTAACAACGTTAGTGGCATTCATAAAATCTATAATAACTTTGCCTTGCGGTTCGAGGTAACTTTTTATTGATGTAAGAACTCTAAGATTGTCGTCTTCATTTTCGAAATATCCGAAACTTGTAAATAGGTTAAATATGTAATTGAACGATTGATTTGGAATCTTTTCTCGCATATCATGTACAAAGAAATTTAATTTGGAATTCGAAAAAGATTTCGCAGTCTCAATGCTTTTTGGGGAGAGGTCTGCTCCAATTACATTGTAGCCCAACGAGTTAATATACTTAGAATGTCTTCCTGCTCCGCATGCCAAATCTAAAAATGTAGATCCTAGTTTAGGAGAAAGATAAGATAAGATATTATTGATAAACGTATCTGCTTCAGCGAAATCTCTGTGGTCGTATAAGGTATGATAGTAAGGCGAATCGAACCAAGTTTCGAACCACTGTTTTTCAGCCACTTTAGTTAGATTTAGCAGGAGTTAATTCGCTTCTAGGAAGCGCCTCTTGTTTTGTGGTTTTAACTAGAGTCATTTCATCAATTAGATGTGTCGCGCCAGCGTATTTATCAATGATAAATAATACATATCTAATGTCAACCGCTATCGTTCTTTGCAGTTCTGGTTCAAAAGCGATATCACCGCTCATGGCTTCCCAGTTGCCATCAAATGCACAACCGATTAACTCTCCTTCCCCATTTATTACAGGGCTTCCGGAGTTACCTCCAGTAATGTCTAGGTTCGCAATAAAACAGACGTTTAATTGCCCATCTTTTCCATATTGTCCATAATCTTTGTTGTTGTATAGTTCTGTTAACTTTTTAGGGATGTAGAACTCACTTGTTTTGTCGACTACCATTTTACCGTCTTTTTCTACATAAACTTGTTGTTCTTTTTCTATAACACCATCAAGTGTTGTATAGTGTTTGTAGAAAATAGCATCAGCGGGTACATAATCTTCAATATTTCCATAGGTAATTCTCATGGTTGAATTGGCATCTGGTGCGAAATTTTTTGCTGACTGCATTTCTCTCAGAGCAGCGCTATATAATCTCATTCCTTTGGTCATTTTATCTTTAGATTGAGCCATTGCAGGTTTAATTTCACCAGTGTATTTTTCGTAAAACGACAGGAATAACTGAAAAACAGGATCTTTATCCAATACTTTTTTAGATGGATCATCAAAAAATGCCATCATTTTAGCTTTGTCGGTAACTACGCTTTTTGCCATATAATCTAAAGCCATTTTATTAAAGTCACCTTTATATTTCTTGTGCGCTTTTGTTAGGCCTTCAGGGTGAAATTCTATATTTATATTCTTGTAATACATTTCCATCATAGCTGCAAAAACATTTCTATCTGTAGCTAAATTGTAGTCTTTATAGCGTTTTTCTAATCGAGGTTTAATAGATGCTGCCGCAGTCTTAATTGCTTCTTCGGTTGCGCCTTCCGCATTCATGGCAGTGTAAACAGAGTTAGAAAAATACGAGAATAAAAACGCTTCAACACCAATTACAGCTTCGCCAAAATAGGTTTGAACCAATAAATATTTTAATTTATCAGCATAAGCTTTCTCAATTAAATTAAGTGCTTCACCATACTTTTTTGTTCTCGCATCATCTCCCTTTATCCATACGTTAAGGGCATCTTCTTGTGCTTTCTTTTTGTCGTAAACCTTCAATCGCTTAAGGCCTCTCATTTGCCCTTGAAAATATTTGTAGTAATTACTTACGCTAGCATGTTTAGATGCATACATTATTCTCACAGCAGGATCTGTATTCATGTCTTGCTCATACATCGCTAATTTTTTTCCACGGATCATAACACGCGCCGGTTGGTCAATCTCGATAGCCTGTTTCACCCCATACGAAGTTAGGTATCTGTCAGTACTTCCCGGATAGCCCATAATCATTGCATAGTCTCCTTTTTCAGCTCCATTAAGCGAGATTGGCAGGTGGTATTTAGGTTTGTATGCAACATTTTCTGTTGAGTAATCAGCACCTTTTCCATCTTTATCACAGTAGACTCTAAGTAAGGAAAAATCGCCGGTATGTCTGGGCCACATCCAGTTATCGGTGTTTCCTCCAAATTTCCCAATTGATGAAGGTGGAGCGCCAACTAAACGAATATCAGTGAAGGTTTCATAAACAAATAAGTAGAATTCATTTCCATGAAAAAAGCTTTTCACTTTAGCATCGTATTGATTATCTTCAGTGGCAACTTTAGAAATGCTATCCGAAAGAACTTTAATTTTTGCAGCTCTTTCATCTTCAGATAAATCAGTAGATAATTTAGTATTTATGTGTTTAGTTACATCTTCCATTCTTACTAAAAAGGAGGCGGAGGATCCGTAGGCTGGAAGTTCTTCCTTACGAGACATCGCCCAAAAACCATTAGTTAAATAGTCATTGTCGATAGAGCTATGCTTTTGGATAGCCCCATAAGCACAGTGATGATTGGTAAGCATGAGCCCTTCGTTAGAAATCATTTCTGCAGTGCAACCGCCACGATTTAACATTACAATTGCGTCTTTAAGGCACGCGTCGTTAATACTGTAAATTTCTTCTGCGGTAAGTTGGAGTCCATGTTTTTGCATGTCAACATGGCTCAATCTTTTAATATGAAGTGGAAGCCACATTCCTTCATCTGCTGTTACAGTGAGGTTAGCAGTGAAAATAATGACAAAAAGGAAGGAAATTTTTTGAATCATCTTGTTGATTTTTTAACTATTGCAGTGCAAAAGTATGGATTAGGTTTATTTAAATCACATACATTTATCACATTTAGATTAATGGCTTATATAGAGTGATAAATGCCTATTAATTGTTCATTCAAATTAATTTTAAATTGATTTGGAAGTAGTTTTCAAATACTTATATTTGCTATTATGAATGACGAGAGGGAGTCCATGATGATGGATATATTCGAGTTTTATGACAAAATGGAGCGTAATAATATTATGCTTTCTTTTAAAGGAGATATTTCTTCTGAGTTATTGACTTCAATCCTTCAAATCATGGAATCGAAGATGGAAAACTTAGATGAACCGCCTAAAATGCGGAAGAAAGTTTACAATGTTCTTGTTGAATGCCTTCAAAACCTTTACCATCACATGGATGAAGTGCCTACGGAAGCAGGTAACGGTGATGAAAATAATCGCTCAGCAATTTTCATGATCGGCAAAGTAGGCGATCACTATAGGATCATTACAGGAAACTATATGTACACTAAGAATGTCAGTAAACTTCGTAATCGAATTGACACCGTAAATGGTATGGATCGTGAGGAATTAAAGGCATATTATAAAGAAGTATTAAATAATGGGGAGATGTCTGCCAAAGGTGGTGGGGGGCTTGGAATGATTGATATTTCTAGAAAATCTGGACAAAAACTGGATTACAATTTTATGTCAGTTGATGAATCTTGTTCGTTCTTCACTTTGAACATTAAAATTACTACGAAAAAAAAGGAAAACATTACTACTAAATAATAATTATGGACGCAATTAACATAGAAGGAACACCAAAGACACCTACGGTTAACTTTAACCCAGAAGGTAGCATAGAATTAAAAGGAAGATCTATTCCTGAGAATTCAATTGAATTTTACAAGCCTATAATAGCTTGGTTAGATGAGTATAATAGCAGTGCAAAAGCTGATACCTCTGTAATTATTCAATTAGAGTATTTTAACACTAGTTCTTCTAAATGCATTTTAGATGTGTTTAAAAAATTAGAAGCTATACATAATAGTGGAAATAGTAATATATTAATTAACTGGCACTACGAGGAAGATGATGAAGATATGCTTGAAGCAGGTGAAGACTACCAAGCGATTATCAACGTGCCATTTAAAATGGTAGAAATTGAAGAAGAATAGGAATCACGTTCTTACTAGAATTTAACTTGGACCTTCTCACTAGAGAGGGTCTTTTTTTGGAATAAAATAGGGTAGAAAAGTGCTATATACTTCAAGGAAAAACCATTAATAATTCAATTATCAGAGGACGATAATACTTAAATATTCTATTAATCCTTGCCAAAACTAAACAAGGATATTTTCCCTAGGCCGTCCATTAGTTTTCTAAAGATGTCGAAGTAAAGAGAAATGATTAATGTAATAGACATAGTCCATAGTATAGCTATGTTAAACCAGAAGGTTTCTATGTAGTTTCCGAAAAACAATTTTCTAGGAGCAAAAAATTGAGCTCTGAAATTAAGTGGGTCCAAGAAAATAGGGTCTGTTCTTTGAATAAGATTTCCATCAATTTCTTGAATTAAATTGATTTCGTTTCTGTTACGAAGTAGGTCAGTCAGGTTGTCGTTTTCATAATTATCTTTAAGTGCGAGGTATGCTGCTCGTTTTTCGTCTTTTTGCATCAATCCAATGACTTTATCTCGTGCATCGGTTTCGTCGTTGTATTTATGAATATAGAATTTCTGAAGCTTTGCTACGTGGTCTTTGAGCTTTTTAATAATTGTTTTGTCTTTCGTTAGTTCAGCAATAGTTAGTTTATCTACCTCAAGAAAACAATAGTTAGTATTAATCTTTGTGAAGATCTTATTTTCTTTCTGAAGTTCATTCTGAAGTAAAACTAAACCGTCAGCCAATTCTTTCTGCTTTTCATTTCCTTTACCCAAGTGGTTGTCAATTAATCCGAGTTTAGACTTGATACTTGCAATCCAGTATGTTTTTTTGAAGCTCGAAATACTCATACCTTTATCATAGTTGTAAAAGTGTTTTTCAAACTCATTATTCTTAAATTGATTAACAGCTAATGCTTCAAAGGCCCATCGAGAAGCCATACTGTCCCCAATTAAAGGTACGTGGGTTTGAGAGGTAATTACTGGGTTTAGTTTCTCAAATTTTATGATTAATCCACTAAATAAAAGTTGGGGAATTAAAAGGAAGGGAATTGATATGTAAATTGTAACAGCAGAATTGAAGCTTGAACTAATATTAAGACCTAACATATTAGCAAAACAGGCAGCAGAAAATAACACTATCCAATAGTCAAGATACATTCCCTGAATGCCAAGAATTGTATTACCTACGAGAACAAATGTTAAAGTTTGTAATGCTGATAAAACAAACATAATTGAAATTTTAGAAAAAAGATAGCTGCCGCTGCTCAAGTTAAGGAACGACTCTCTTTTTCTGATTTTTTGATCTTTAATAATTTCTTCTGCACTAACAGTGAGACCAATAAATAAGGCAATTACAACTGCCATAAATATGTAAGCGATTAAGTTTTCATTCTCACGGAAAACATACCCGTCAGCTGTAACATCGGTGTGGTAGAATTTAACAAAAAATGCTAAGACAGCTGCCAAAACGGGTGCTTCTAGCAGGTTAATCATCAAATACTGAGTATTGGTTAGCTTTGATAATACATCTCTTGTAATAAATACTTTGAACTGTTTTACTTTGTTAGGAATATTAAAAGTGCTTTTAGGCACATCTTTTCCTGCAGAAAAGATTTCAATATGATTATCTATTTCGTTATGATAATGCTCATTCCATTCTTTTGGAGAAACTTTTCTATTATCGGTAAGGTTTCCATATTCGTCAAGAACTTTTGACTCTATAATGTTAAAGATTTGCTCTGGATTTACGTTTCCACACTGTATGCATTCACTTTCATCACTATTAACATGGTTTGATAACTTTTTGAAGTAAAGTACTCCATCTACAGGATTTCCATAATATATGGGCCGACCACCTAAATCTAGAATTAACAACTTATCAAACATTTTGAAAATATCTGAAGAGGGCTGGTGTATAACAACAAAAATAACTTTGCCTTTTAAGGCAAGTTCTTTGAGTAAATCCATAATGTTCTCAGAATCTCTTGATGATAGACCAGAGGTTGGCTCATCAACAAATAGCACAGATGGTTCACGAATAAGTTCAAGAGCGATATTTAGCCTTTTTCGTTGACCACCACTAATCGTTTTCTCAAGGGGGCTGCCAACTTTTAAATCTTTTGCTTCATAAAGTCCGATACTATGCAATAGATTGAGAACTCGTTTTGTTATTTCCTTATCCGTGAATCCATCAAAACAAAGTTTTGCATTATAAAAAAGATTTTGAAAAACAGAAAGTTCCTCAATTAGCAAGTCAT
>JABHTA010000059.1 GCA_018669945.1 Flavobacteriales bacterium | reverse complement strand
TCAAGGCTTAGATTGAATTTGTCAGCAACGAGATTACATGAAATCTGACCACCTCTCTTGTTAACTTGCATTTCTAGCTTGTTCACTACACTTGCAATAAGTTGATGTATGTCTAGAATCTCCAATTTCAGTTTGAACGCTCCTCGGTCTAAAATTGCACTTTGTAACACGTTTTCAACCAGTAAACCAAGTCGTTTATTTTCATCATTGATCATGTGTATATATCTGGATGAAACACCGGGCTCTTGGGCAATAGATTCATCTGATAAAGCTTCACAGGCAAGTGAAATTGTTGCTATAGGAGTCTTTAATTCGTGTGTCATGTTGTTGATGAAATCGTTCTTGATTTCGGACACTTCCTTTTGCGAAATTATGGTACGTATGGCATAGAAAAATACAACGATAATTGCGATTCCAATAAATATTGAAGAGCAAAGCATCCACCATATCTGTTGAATTAAAAAATAATTTTGCTTTGGAAAATGAATCTTTAAGAACGATTTCGAATCCAAAATATCGTTAGGAAAAAGTTTCATTTTTGTCTCCGTTTCTCTAAGACACAAGTTATCTTCAGTGCTTTCAAGAACAACTTCACCATTTTGTTGGTAAATTCCGAATTCGAATATTGTGGTTATACCTTTGTTAGATAACTCAGCGGCCAATAAAGAGTCTAATCCTTGTTTATCTATACGTCCTTCAATATCATCAAACAAATTAACTTCCATTAACCGTTTAACGATATCCCCTACAAAAGCAGTTTTATGTTGCATACGCATCTCTACAAGGCTATCGATATTTATTTCTTCATGAATTACTTCTAATTCTTCTTTATTTTTTTTAACATCTAGTTTTAGAGCAATGTGTTCATTAATGAGGTCTTTTTCTTCTTCCGTCCAATTCTTTTCTACCGCATCAGTTGTTATTTGGCGTGTTACTCGTTTTCCAGCTTCTTCCTCCGTAATACTAATTTCTAAGTTATTATCATTTTTATGAATCTCTTTAAAAACAATATGCTCATATGTACTGTCATCCGAATAATCGCCAATAGATTCTGCAAGTTTATCTATAGTGTGGGAGAGTTCGGTTAATGAATCTTCATCAAAAAACAGAAACTGAGCCTCCTCATGAGAGCGAAGTTTGGATAGCGTTTCATCTTTCTCGAGCTTGTCAACTACATTACTTAAAGCTTCTGTTGCGTTTCTTTTGAACTCGTCTTGTTTTAAGGTAACAGCACTGTTAATCCAATAAATTTGGACAGATATCAAAGCAATTATTGCAATCGATATTGAGGTAATTAATATAGGTATTAACCTTTTGTTCATATTATAATATGAAAACAAAAATAACTTAACCTCAAGTAAATGATCTATTCTTAACACTTTTTAACACCCCCCTTAAAGGTTATATAACAGAGTAAATTGAAGTAACCTTAGCTATAGAGTATCGCAAGGCATCGAAAAAGAAAGGGGCAATAACCTTAGCAGACCCATGCGGTACAGAAATTAAATCAAAGGGCGACAATTCTGGGGTTTTTTGTTGGCGGTAACTTTGTTCTTACAAAATATGTTTACCTTCACACTACGTATGAGACAGTTATTATTGATTTTGTTATGTCTGCCGTTTACTTTGTACGCTCAAACGGATTTTAAAAAAAACGTGGTATATGGTGAACTTGCAGGTGCGGCTAATTTTTATTCAATTAACATAGAAAGATCTGTTTCGACAGGAATTAATGTAAGGCTGGGTGTAGCGGCTAAACGAGGTGAAATATTTATAGTATCCGGTCTTGCTTATCTTATAACTATAGGAGATAACGGAGATCGTTTTATAGAAATAGGGGCAGGGATCACTAATACAATGGAACCACAATCATTGCTTGTAGGGACGTATAAACTTCATGGTTACAAGAATATTGGTTATCGAAAAGAAGCAACAGCAAATAATCCCATTTTTTGGAGAGTAACTTTTACCCCTCTATTATTTACCAAGCCATTTCCTGCTGCTGGTTTTATGGGGTATTTCCTGCCTTGGTTTGGGGTGGCTCTTGGGTATGGATTTTAACATTTTACAGCTTTTTCTTAATTAATCTTCTTTTCTTTGAAGGCTTAGAAAGTTAGGGCTATGAAAAAAATTCTTAATTACATCAATGGCGAATTAGTAGGGCCAAAATCAGGACAATACCTAGATAATTACAATCCCTCTATTGGTAAGGTTTATTCTCTAATTCCAAACTCTGATGCTGATGATGTGCAACGAGCACAAGAAGCTGCTCAAGCAGCTTTCCCTGAATGGAGCGTTACTCCAAAAGACGAACGTTCAAGAATTTTAATGAAACTAGCGGATTTGATTGATGCTAATTTGGATATGTTAGCTAAAGCAGAATCAGTTGATAATGGTAAACCAGTATCCTTAGCAAAATCTGTAGACATACCAAGAGCAGCTTCGAATTTTAGATTTTACGCTACCGCAGTGGTGCAATATTCTACACATGCGCACGAGATGGAAGATACAGCAATTAATTATACTTTACGCCAACCTATTGGCGTTGCTGGTTGTATTTCTCCTTGGAACTTGCCTTTGTATTTGTTTTCTTGGAAAATTGCTCCAGCATTGGCTTCAGGAAACTGCGTTGTCGCCAAACCATCAGAGGTGACTCCAATGACTGCATATTTGCTTTCGAAGCTTTGTATTGAGGCGGGACTGCCAAATGGAGTGCTAAACATTGTTCATGGTTTAGGGCCAAAAGTAGGGCAGGCAATAACTGAACACCCTGATATCCCCATGATATCCTTTACAGGAGGAACAGTTACAGGGAAACATATTGCCAGTATTGCTGCGCCAATGTTTAAAAAACTATCACTAGAATTAGGCGGTAAAAACCCAAACATCATTTTTGCCGATTGTGATTTTGATAAGATGTTGAGTACCACTATTCGCTCATCTTTTGCAAATCAAGGCCAAATCTGTTTATGTGGTTCAAGAATATTTATTGAACGCCCTATATATGAGAAATTCAAAACCGCCTTTGTTGAGAAAGTTAGCAGAATGAAAGTTGGAAACCCTGCTGATGACACTACGAAAATGGGAGCGATTGTCTCTCAATCACATATGGAAAAGGTGTTATCCTATGTTGATCTGGCAAAAGATGAAGGCGGTACAGTTCTAACGGGCGGTAATCAAGCTCTTGTAGATGGTGAATGTGCCGAAGGGTGGTTTATTCACCCTACTATTATTGAAGGGTTATCGTTCGATTGTAGAACAAACCAAGAAGAAATATTTGGCCCAGTAGTCACCATTATGCCTTTCGACACAGAAGAAGAAGTATTGATGATGGCGAATAGCACAAAGTATGGTCTAGCTTCAACGGTATGGACCGAAAACCTTAAGAAAGCACATCGTATGGCACGAAATCTACATGCTGGCATTGTTTGGATAAATTGCTGGTTACTGCGCGATTTAAGAACTCCGTTTGGCGGAGCAAAACAATCTGGTGTTGGCAGAGAGGGAGGGTTCGAGGCGTTGGAGTTTTTTACTGAGCCAAAAAATGTGTGTATAAAATACTAATTATCAGTGCTTTTATAAAAGGAAGATAAAGATAGCTGTCGTTGTATATGTATACGACACTGAAGTGACCTACCCAATTACATTAACTGCTGCTAATGGTTCCGCCCATAGTGTTAGTGTGCAACGGGAACAGTTTCGTAAAGAGAACTAAGCTGAGTATTTTTCTTTTAAAAATTCTTCAAAAGAGCCCAAGTTCGCCAATACTTGGAGCTGCTGGTATTTTTTGTTGAACTCATCGTCAGACATTTCTTTACTAAGAACAGAAAGTTGATAATGTTCATAATTTTTAATAGAAGTTAATTCCTCTAATGTAAGTTCAACACCATTATCTAATTTATCACGTAAATCGTTTATACTAATATTACCCTCGATAAAGGCTTGACGGTAATAGCTTTGTACTTTCTTTTTAGTTTTTTCCATTCTATAACTTTGGATGATACAAATGAAATAAATCCGTTAATCACATTTGTAACTTTCGATAAGTATATATTAACAATTTTGTGTTGATTTTGTTGAAAGTTATATGAAAGGAATTATCACGATTACATTAATACTCACTGCGCTTTTATTAGTTGTGGATGCCTATACATTTAAAGGGCTTAAGATGTTGATGAAAGACATCGACAGCCAGTTAATTAAACGAATATTCACCTGGGTTTATTGGGCTATATCGATAGGCATGGTGCTCCTGCTTTTTTTTAGCTTTGGATACTTCAATAGTGCGGTGGAGAGTCACAGTTATAAAGTGCCGTTTACTGTGGCAAGCATTTTCATGATTTACCTATCACCAAAACTGTTTTTTATTGTATTCCATTTAATTGAGGATATTAGTTTCATTGGTTATTGGGGCGTAAAGAAGGTTATTGAATCATCGGAAACCACAGAAATTTACAGTAGAAGTGAGTTTTTGGTACAGTCTATATCCAAACTCGGAATTGGAATCGCAGGCCTGCAGTTCGGTGCGATGATTTATGGCGCGAC
>JABHTA010000058.1 GCA_018669945.1 Flavobacteriales bacterium | reverse complement strand
TTCCGATAAGAAACAGAACTGTGGGAACGTTTGAATTTGATATGAAAATTCAGTTAAACGTGATTGGCACGGTAGGAGATAAAATGAAACTTTCCACCAATTACAACACCGAAAGTACGTTTGAGTTCGAAAATCAAATGAAACTTGAATACACAGGATATGAAGATGAGATTATTAAGAAAATAGAGGCAGGTAATGTATCGTTGCCCTTAACAGGTTCCCTTATTACTGGTAGTCAGACACTTTTCGGGATAAAAACACAACTTCAGTTTGGTCGTTTAATGGTTACCTCGGTCTTATCAAAGCAGAACGGAAAAAAATCTGAAATAACAGTCGAAGGTGGAGCGCAAATTCAAGAATTTGAAGTTAAAGCTGATCAATACGAACAGAATAAGCACTTCTTTTTGTCACATTATTTTAGAGATAGCTACGAACAGGCGGTTGCGTCTCCTCCAATCATTAAATCGTTAGTAAATATTACGCGTGTTGAGTTGTGGGTTACCAATACAAATAACACTACAGAGAATACCAGAAACGTAATTGCTTTTCAAGATATTGGAGAATCTGATCCTGACAATATATATAATATGTTTATAGCATCTCCGAACGGGCCATCAAGCCAGTTGCCAAAAAATGATGTAAATGCTTTATACGGAACATTGGATGGAGGCAGTAACCCCGACATAAGAGGATTTACATATTCGAGTGCGGCTCTAGGTGGGCTAAACATGAAAGCGAAAAAAGACTATCAAAAGGTTGAACTAGCAAGGAGACTTAACGAAAACGAATATTATATACACCCTCAGTTAGGATATATATCTATGCGTCAAGAATTAAATCTTAATCAGATGTTGGCAGTAGCGTTCCAGTATACTTATCAAGGTGTAACTTATCAAGTTGGCGAGTTTTCTGACGATGTGCAAGGTCAAGATGCATTGTTTCTAAAATTATTAAAAACCACCGAAAGAAATACTAGAATACCTATGTGGGATTTGATGATGAAAAATGTTTATTCTATTGGCGCTTATAATGTTCAGAAAGAAGGTTTTGAATTAGAAGTTTGGTACTTAAATAGAAATACAGGAGTGGATAACAATTATTTACCTGAAGGGCCAGCAAGAACAAAAGAAAAACAACTACTTGGATTATTAGGATTAGATGAATTGACGGTAACGAATTTGAAAGGGAAGGATGGGGTATTTGATTATATAGATAACCCAAGAATGACGATTGTCCCTCAAAATGGAAGAATTATTTTCCCTGTGTTAGAGCCTTTTGGATCACATATTCATACGCTATTTGATGACGATAAAATTGCAGCTAAATATGCATTTGATTCACTTTATACCAATACGCAAACAAACGCTAAAGTGAAATTCCCAGAAAAAAATCGATATAGTATTCGAGGAGAAACGAAATCTACTTCAGGTTCTGAAATTTCTTTAGGTGCAATAAATATTCCTGAAGGTTCGGTTGTTGTCACTTCGGGAGGTGTTCCATTAGTAGAAAACACAGATTACCTTGTTGATTATAACATAGGTAGAGTCACGATTATAAATCAGTCTATTTTAGAATCTGGCACACCTATTAAGATTGCATTAGAAAGTCAGCAACTGTTTAATATCCAGCCAAAAACACTATTTGCTTCGCGTTTTGATTACACTATTTCTGATGATTTGATTCTTGGAGGAACTGTAATGAATTTAAGTGAAAAGCCCATTACGAACAAAGTAAATCAGGGATCTGAGCCCATGCGTAATACCATTATTGGTTTAGATGGAAATTATAAAACTGAGTCTCAGTTTTTGACAGCAATGGTTGATAAAATTCCGTTAATCAATACAAAAGAAAAGTCAAATATTAATGTTGGAGGAGAGGTAGCTAAGTTATTCCCAGGCACATCGAGAGCGATTGATTTAGGAAGTGACGGACCAACTGCTTATATTGATGATTTTGAAGGAAGTCAAACAGCAATAGATATAAAGTCTGGTTCTGCAGCAACATGGATAATAGCAAGTACCCCACAAGGTCAACCAGATAAATTTCCAGAAGGAAATTTAGTTGGAGACCTGGCTTATGGATATAATCGTGCAAAATTATCCTGGTATACCATGGATCCACTTTTTTATCCAACGAGAAATGATCCAAATATGCCAGAAAATGTTGAGGCAGACGTTACTATGACGGCAAATCACTTTATGCGTGAGATTCAGCAAAAAGAGGTTTTCCCAGATAAAGATCCAATTGTTGGTTCGTTCAATAACATAGTGACACTTGATATGGCATACTATCCAGAAGAAAGAGGACCATATAACTATGATGTAGATGGTCAAAATAGTGAAGGAGAACAATACGGATATGGGTTAAATGCAGACGGAAGTTTGAAAAATCCAGAGAAGAGATGGGGTGGCATTATGCGTGAATTAACTACAAATGATTTCGAAGCTGCAAATGTTGAGTATATTCAGTTTTGGGTTATGGATCCATTTGCTGAGAGCGATAATCCTGAATATCCGCAGGAAGATATGTCAGGTAAACTCTATTTCAATATTGGTCAAATATCTGAAGATATTCTGCGTGATGGACGGAAGACATTCGAGCAAGGCATGCCAATTGATCAAACAAATTCTCAAGATTTATCTAATGCAGCAGATTTTTCGGAATGGGGAAGACTTCCGCCATCGGGAACGCAAGCTGTCGTAAATGCATTTGTAAACGATCCAGAATCAAGACCACACCAAGACGTTGGTTTGGATGGATTACGAGATGAAGAAGAGGTTATTTTCTTTAATGATAACTACATTCAAAAAATTGCTCAAGATCCAAACTTAGGAACGGGAAGCAATGCCTATAAAAATGCATCGAACGACCCGTCAGCAGATAACTATAAATTCTTCAGAGATGACCAATATGATGGAGATGAATTCAATATTCTCCAAAGGTATAAAGAGTTCAATGGATTAGAAGGTAATTCCCCAACATCTGCTCAATATAGTACTCAGAATGAAGGTGGTTATCCAACAACATCTTCTCAACGGCCACATGTTGAAGACATAAATAACGACAATACGCTAGATGAAACGGAGAGTTATTACCAATACAGTATAGATATTTCGAAGGCAGGGTTGAGCACAGTTGGAAGAAATTACTTAAATAATATTTTAGAAGCTAAGGCAACAACTTCTGATGGTGAAAGATCGGTGAAATGGTATCAATTCAAAATACCAATGGCCGAATTTGAGAAAGCTGTTGGTGGTATTTCAGACTTTCGTTCCATGCGCTTTATACGTATGTATATGACTGGGTTCGATAAACCAGTTTATCTCCGTTTTGCTCAGCTCCAATTAACTCGAGGGCAATGGAGAAAGTATACAGAAACAATTTATTCAGGAGGTGAAGAACTAAATGAAGAATCTGCTCAAGATTTTAATATTGGCGCCTTGAATATTGAAGAAAATTCTGAAAAAACTCCTGTTAATTATATTTTGCCTCCTGGAATTTTAAGGGAACTTACTTATGGCGCACAAGCGGCGACCAGAGCGAATGAACAATCGATGACACTAGAGGTGTGTAACCTTGAAGACGGCAGTGCATACTCTGCCTACAAGAACATTGATATGGACCTAAGGCGTTATAAACGTTTGCGTATGTTTTCTCACGCAGAGCTTTTGCAGGATGGCCTGCTAGAAGATGGAGATTTAAAACTATTTGTGCGTTTAGGAACAGATTTTGACCAAAACTATTATGAATATGAAATTCCACTAGCTGTAACTGAGCCGGGTAGATATTTGGGAACATCGGAAAGTGATCAAGAAAAAGTTTGGCCGCCTTCAAATAATGTAGATATTAATTTTGAAGATTTATGGGGAATCAAACTTGTTCGAAATCAGGCAATTCTAGATGGTAAACATGCTAACGCACAAATAGTATATGACTCCACATTAAGCACTGGTGCACAAATATATATTTCTGGAAATCCTAACCTAGCTGAGGTTACCACAATTATGATTGGTGTTAGAAATCCAAACAGACAATTAAACCCAGAACCTGACGATGGCTTGCCAAAATGTGCAACAATATGGGTAAATGAGTTACGGTTAACAGAATTTGACGATAATGGAGGTTGGGCAGCAATCGGCAGGGTATCTGCTAATTTTGCAGATTTGGCAAACGTATCCGCTTCAGGTAGTATTAGAACTAAAGGATTTGGTACAGTTGAGCAAAAAGTTAACGAACGACAAAAAGAAACACTGAAAACGCTTGATGTATCATCGACAATACAGCTTGGAAAATTTATTCCAGAAAAAATTGGGATTAGATTACCAATGTATGTTGGGTTTTCAGTTATTGAGAGTACACCCGAATTTTCTCCATTGGCTGAAGATGTTCCAACTTCGTTATACGAAAATGCAGTGACATCCGGACTGCCAAAAGCTGACGCGCTGGTTGCTAAACAAGAATTGAAGAAAATCACCAGGGATATTACAACAAGAAAAAGCCTAAATTTCACTAACATTAGAAAAGAGAAAGCAAAAGGTAGTGATCGAAAAACTAGATTCTATGACATCTCAAACTGGACCGGGACCTATGCTTATACTGAAGAAAATCATCATAATTTCGAATTAGAGCAGGACTTGATAAAAAATTACCGTGGCGGATTAAATTATAATTTCAACGCGAGTCCCAAAAATATTAAACCTTTTAATAAGGTCAAGTTTTTAAGGAAATCTAAATATTTACGAATAATAAAAGATTTTAATTTTTATCCAGGACCAAAGCAAATAGGATTTAGAACAGACGTGAATAGAATGTATAACGAGCGAGTAATTAGAAACGTTAACCCAGGTATAAAGGCAGATATAGATCCTTTTTATAACAAGAATTTTAACTGGTCTCGGAGTTATAGTTTTAAATATGATTTATCGAAAGCATTAAAGCTTGATTTTACAGCAGGTGCTAATTCTCTCATAGAAGAAGATGCACAGCACATAGGGGAGATTAATAGAAATTCTGAGAATGCTATAGTGCAGCAAGATTACGAAAATTTTAAAGATTCTGTGATGACCAGTGTTTTTAAGGGTGGTGAGAATTTAGATTATAGGCATAACACCAATATTAATTACACTATTCCGTTCAGTAAATTTCCATTAACTAATTGGATTAATTCGACAGCTAGGTATTCAACTAGCTACATATGGACAAGGGAGGCGTTCGCAGCTAAAGGATTTGGAAATACAATTCAGAATTCTCAATCATACAATCTAAATGCTACATTTAATGTTGTTACTTTATATAATAAGGTAGGCTATTTAAAAAAGGTAAACAACAAATTCCGAAAATCTAGTAGAACGAATTCACGATCTAGTAAAAGCTCTAAAGGAAAAGAAGAGAATGATAAAGAAAAGAAGAAAAAGGATAAAAATAAAAAGAATCAGAAAACTCCTTTCGATTATGTAGCACGAACTCTAATGAGTATCAGAAATGTGAATGGTACGTATTCACGAAATAGAGGGACCTTGTTGCCGGGTTATAATGGAGAAACTAGTGTGTTAGGGATGGATGATTTTGGAGCACCTGGTTATGGTTTTCTTTTCGGACAACAAGATGGCTGGGGCAATAGTGACACTAATCATTATGCTCATTGGGCCATGATGAATGATTGGCTAAAAAAGAATGACTCAATTAATACTCAGTTTTCGAGAACGTTTAGTGAGAATATGAATATTAGAGCTAGTGTTGAACCAATTAAAGACTTACGAATTGAGTTAACAGCTAATATGACCAACTCGTTAAATAAAACTGAATACTATAGGTATCAAGGCGATACAGGTTTGTACGCGAAACAATGGTTGACAGAAAGCCCAACTGAAATGGGTAGTTATAGCTCGTCAATAATTACAATTCAAACAGCTTTTATTGATGGGTTTGGCTCAAATAATTCTGCCATCTTCGATCAATTTTTGCAAAATAGAGTTATCATTTCTCAGCGGCTGGATGATGCGGATGGCATTTCTTCAAATGATGATCTGCCGCACGCTAGCGATTCTCTAGGCCATGGATATAGGCAAGGATATGGAGCAACTTCAAAAGAAGTCTTAGTGCCCGCTTTCTTGGCGGCATATACAGGAACAAGTCCTGAAAATGTATCACTAGACCCTGCCGCGGTTGGGTTTAAAAACTCGAAGTATTTGCCAATTCCAAACTGGAGTATTCGGTATAATGGCTTGTCTAAAATTAAGTTTTTGAAAAAATATGTTCGTAAAATATCATTGAATCATACTTATAAATCATCATATAGCTTGAGCGGTTATTCTACTAATTTGGATTACGATCGAGATCGTGATAGAATGGATGTTGAGCAAATGCTAGATCAAAGTGCAAACTATGAATCTAAGTTGGTGTTGAATACCATAACAATATCAGAGAAGTTTAGTCCGCTAATCAATGTTGATATGACTTTCCAAAATAGTTTTCAAGGTAAGTTCGAGATTCGGAAAGACAGAACACTTTCTCTAAATATTGCGAATACACAAATAACAGAAACAAAAGGAATGGAATACGTTCTTGGTATGGGATACATTATTGATAAGGTAAAACTGCCATTTCAACTTCGTGAAGGTACGGATGTAGTTAGCCCTCTGAAATTAAGAGCTGATTTATCGTATAGAAGAAACGAAACAATTATTAGAAAAGTAATTGAGGAAAGTCAGCAGACAACAAGCGGTCAAGATATTATATCAATTAAAGTAACGGGGGATTACAATCTGAGTAAAGCACTTCGTTTAAGGGCTTTTGCCGATTATGGTATGAATATACCGAAGACTTCTACAACGTTTAAACGTTGGGATTTAAATTTTGGAGTTAGCATCTTGTTTACTCTTGCAGGATAAATTTGGCTTATCACTTCTACTTTAGATAACTTCATTATATATTTGCCTAAAATCAAGAAAAATGAACATACCCCAAGATTTAAAATACACAGAAGACCACGAGTGGATTAAGGTTGACGGAGACGAAGCAACTGTTGGAATTACTGATTTTGCTCAGGGCGAATTGGGAGATATTGTTTTTGTTGAGATTGAAACCGAAGGTGAAGACTTAAGTAAAGAAGAGGTATTCGGAACAGTAGAAGCGGTAAAAACTGTTTCAGATTTATTTATGCCTCTTTCAGGAACGATTATAGCTTTTAATGAAGCATTAGAAGCTTCACCGGAAACAGTTAACCAAGACGCATACGGTGAAGGTTGGATGATTAAGATTAAAATGTCTGACACAAGTGAGTTAGACTCGCTGATGTCTGCAGAGCAATATAAAGAACACGTAGGAGCATAATTTCTTTTTCTTAATAATAAGTGTCCCTTCGTCACTATATTCCACCATTTGGTTGGGCTTTGCTGATATTACTTTTGAGTAGTTTACCAAGTGATAATTTACCAGGTTCTTCCATTAATGGGATTGACAAGGCTGTTCACTTTGTTCTGTATTTATTGCTTTCTCATATGCTTATTGTTGCATTTAAGAAGCAAATTAGGTTCCCTAGCCTGAGGTTTAATTGTATCCTAATTGCAATTACAATAAGTGTTTGTTATGGAGTTTTTGTGGAAGTGCTACAAGGCACGATATTTGTTTCTAGGAGTATCGAACTCTTGGATATGTTTGCTAATAGTATGGGTGCATTGGCAGGTGTTTTAAGTTTTAGATTAGTATATGGAAACCTTAAAAGCTAAACACAATGGAAACAAAAAAAACCGAAAAGGCTAATCTTGAGCTTAAAAAAAGACGCTTTTTTTTTATTGGGTTAACTATCGCATTATCAACAACACTTGCCGCATTTGAATGGGGAACACCTTGCAATAGGTTATTTATAGGGGAAGTTTTTGATGATGATTACGATATAGAGGAAGAGTGGAGTAATGTAACCAGAAGGAATGAGCCGAAAAAAATTATTCCCGAAGTAAAACAAAAGCCGAAATCGACTACAATTGATGTTGTTCCCGATGAGTTGGTGCAAAGCAATGTTGACGATACTCCTGAAATTCCAAATATTGATGATGGAGATGAAATTTATTATGGTGTTGACGAAAAACAAGAGGTAGAGAATTTGCCGCCAGTAACTTGGGCAGAAGAAATGCCATCTTTTAAATGTTCCAATGAATCCGAAAAGGAGATGTTTATATACATGGCAAAGCAGATCAAATACCCGAGAATAGCAAAAAATAATGGCATAGAAGGAACTGTAAACATTGAGTTTACAATTAGTAAAAATGGTAAAATGAAAGATGTTAAAGTTTTAAGAAGGGTTGGAGGCGGATGCACAGAGGAAGCTGTGCGTGTTATAAAATCAATGAAGGATTGGTGTCCGGGGAAAAATAATGGTATTCCAGTTGGTGTGAGGTTTAGTGTACCTATAAAATTTACTTTGAAGTAAGTAAAATCAGAATAAGTTGTAAATTAGCAGCGTAAATTAAAACTTATGGAATTAAAGAAAAACCCAGAAGCTAATATCGAGCAAAAAAAGACACTTCTTTTTATGGTTGGTTTAGTGGTTGCATTATCTAGTTTCTGCATTATCGTGCAATGGAAAGATTACGATATGGTTCAAGCGATGTTTGGCGATTTTGATTACGATCAAGAAGAAGAAGAAATGATTCCAATTACACAACAAGAAATTGTGCCACCACCACCACCGCCGCCAGCAGCAGTCGAAATTGAGATAGTTGAAGATGACGAAGAGGTAGAGGATATCGAAATTGAAGAAACGGAGATTGATGAAGATACTGAAGTAGAAATCGTTGAAATTGTTGAAGAGGTTGAGGCTGAGCAGGAGATTTTCACCGTTGTAGAGGATATGCCTGGTTTTCCTGGAGGGGAAGAAGAACTTTTCAGATACTTAGGAAAGAATATCAAATACCCTGCGATGGCAAAAGATGCAGGAATTAAAGGCATGGTATATGTGAATTTTGTTGTTTGGATTGACGGGACTATTAAGGATGTAAAAGTTCTTAGAGGTATTGGCGGGGGATGTGATGAAGAAGCTTTGAGAGTTGTTGAAAACATGCCAAAATGGAAACCTGGGAAACAAAGAGGGAAAACGGTTCCAGTATCTTATAACTTACCAATTTGTTTTACGCTGAAATAAGAAATACAATAATTGATAAACAAAAAATCCCGCTGATAACAGTGGGATTTTTTTATGCTTACTATTTCGTAAATATCGTTAAATAATCATCCCAGCACCAACAGTTTCATTGGTCGCTTCGTCTATCAGAATTAAACTCCCTGTCATCCTATTCCGATTGTATTTATCGATAAACAGGGGAGCAGTTGTTCTCAACTTAACCCTAGCAATATCGTTCATGTTAATTTGCTTATTATCTTCAACTCGGTGAAGTGTATTCACGTCAACTTTGTATTGAATTTCCTTAACAATACATCTAACATCTTTAGATGTATGCTTTACGGCATATTTCCCATTAGGGACAAGAGATTTTTTGTTCATCCAACAAAGCATTATGTCGATATCTTGAGTCGCTTCCGGTGCGTTAGTTTCTCTAACAAGCATATCACCTCTACTAATATCTATGTCATCTTCAAGGGTCATAGTAACACTCATGGGTGCAAAAGCTTCTTCCAATTGCCCATCTAATGTGTCAATGCTTTTTATCTTAGATGAAAATCCACTGGGCAGCACCATTACATCATCACCAGGCTTAAACACACCACCAGCAATTCTACCAGCATACCCTCTATAATCATGATGTTCTTTAGTCTGAGGTCGAATCACATGTTGAATAGGAAATCTTCTATCAACATGATTGTGATCGCTGCCGATATGAATAGTTTCTAATAAATACATAAGAGTCGGACCACCATACCAATCCATCTTGGAACTCCTATCAACAACATTGTCTCCTGCTAAAGCGCTTAAAGGGATAAAACGAACATCTTTAGTGTCAAGTTTAGAACTAAACGCTTCTAGTTCTGCTCTCACTTTATTGTAGGTCTCCTCTTTATAGTCGACCAAGTCCATTTTGTTTATGCAATAAACAATATGTGGTATTTGAAGAAGTGAAGCGATAAACGAATGTCGTTTTGTTTGTTCAACAACCCCATTTCTAGCATCAACCAATATTATCGCAAGGTTAGCAGTGCTTGATCCTGTAACCATGTTTCGAGTATACTGAATGTGCCCAGGAGTATCAGCAATAATGAACTTACGTTTGGGTGTTGCAAAATATCGATAAGCAACGTCAATTGTAATTCCTTGTTCTCTCTCAGACCGTAAACCGTCAGTTAACAATGCAAGATTTACATTTTCTTCCCCTTTCCGTTTACTAGCTTCTTCAATCGCCTCCATTTGATCTTGAAATATCGATTTACTGTCGTAAAGTAATCTTCCAATAAGTGTACTTTTCCCATCATCAACACTACCGGCTGTTGAGAAGCGTAGCAGTTCCATATCTAAATATCCTTCTTGTGACATAGTTCTTTAGTTAAAAGTATCCTTGTTTTTTTCGATCTTCCATTGCAGCCTCAGACCTCTTGTCGTCAGCACGCGTACCTCGTTCAGTTGTGCGTGTAGCAGCAACTTCTTCAATAATTTTCTCTAATGAATCAGCAGAAGATTCTACTGCTCCAGTACAAGAGGCATCACCAATTGTTCTAAATCGAACTTGTTTCATTTCCGTGGTTTCTTCTGGTTTCATCTTCATGAAATTGGTTTTTCCATAAATCACTTCGTCTCTAGTAAAGACCTCTCGTTGATGCGCAAAATAGATGGAAGGTAATTCAATTTTTTCTTGGAGAATGTACTGCCAGATATCCATTTCTGTCCAATTACTAATTGGAAATATTCTGAATGTTTCGCCAAAGTTCTTCTTGCCGTTGAAGATATTCCAAATTTCTGGACGCTGATTTTTTGGGTCCCATTGACCAAAATCATCCCTATGGCTGAAAAATCGTTCTTTCGCGCGAGCTTTCTCTTCGTCTCTTCTAGCACCGCCCATACAAGCATCGAATTTATTACTTTCTATAGTCTCCAATAATGTAGCTGTTTGCAATCCATTTCTACTTGCGTTGAAGCCTTTTTCTTCAATGGATTTGCCTTCGTCAATACTTTGTTGTACTGACCCAACAATTAAGGTCGCACCATATTTTTCAACCATTTTATCTCTAAATTCAATAGTTTCTTGGAAGTTATGACCAGTATCAACATGCACTAAAGGAAAAGGAACGTTAGCCGGAAAAAATGCTTTTCTAGCTAAATGAAAACAGACAATACTATCTTTTCCACCTGAAAACAATAATGCCGGTTTTTCAAATTGTGCAGCAACTTCTCGGATTACATAGATGCTTTCTGCTTCGAGCTCTTTTAGATGTGATAAATTATACGATTGCATGTTCTTATCTTTTGATCAAAATTAGAATTTCCGAATATAGTGCGTTCACACAATCTTCGATTGATTTTTTTTCTGTTTTTATCTCTATGCTTGGTGAAGTAGGTTCTTCAAATAGTGCAGATACTCCTGTAAAATCTTTGATTTCCCCATTCCTAGCCTTTTTGTATAATCCTTTTGGGTCTCTTTGTTCGCAAACATCCAAGGGTGTATTGATAAATACCTCAATAAAATCGTTTTCACCTATTATTTGTTGCGCTTGTTTTCGAATCTTAATTGTAGGACTAACAAAACAGTTAATCGTAATAACCCCGCAGTTCAAGAAAAGTTTTGAAACCTCTGCAATTCTTCTGATATTTTCTGTTCTGTCTTCATCTGAAAATCCCAAATTTTTATTTATGCCAGTACGAATATTATCTCCATCTAGAATTTGAGTTAGATATCCATTTGTATGAAGTTTACGCTCCAATCCTATAGCAATTGAGGTCTTCCCTGAACCAGAAAGTCCGGTCATCCATATCACTTTTGAGAATTGGTTAAGAGCGATTTCTTTATCACTTCGCTGAAGTAATTCATCGAAAACAGAAAATATGTTATTTCCTTCATCTTTCATAATGCAGCAAAAGTATTAATTTGGAAGCTAAATGGTTAACTATTCTTCAATAGAATCCATACTGTTAAAAAGAATAGTTATATTTTTGATAGGGTTAATTTATTAAATAAATGAGTAGAATAAAAAGTAAGAGTTTATTACCAGACTTTAAGCTGTCACCAACTGTTGATCAAGTTGGTATTGAAGAAAGAACAGCTAGGTTTCAAACAAGAAGTATAAAGAGTGAAACGAAGGTTGTTGGACTGAAAAAGGTGTTAAACATGATTGACCTTACAACTTTAGAAGGTAAGGACACGCCAGGAAAGGTTAAGCAAATGTGCTATAAAGCACAACACTTGCATGATTCAATGCCTGATTTACCCACTACAGCTGCCGTTTGCGTGTATCCATCTATGGTGAGTTTAGCGAAAGCTGAACTTATTGGTTCAGGCGTTAAGGTTGCTTCGGTATCTACAGCTTTCCCATCTGGCCAAGCGCCAATGGAAGTGAAAATTAGTGACACCAAATTTGCAGTAGATCAAGGTGCAGATGAAATTGATATGGTTATTTCTCGTGGAAGGTTTCATGCGGGCGATTACAATTTTGTTTTTGATGAAATAGCAGCTATAAAAGAGGCTTGTGGTAGGGCTAGATTGAAAGTTATACTTGAAACGGGAGAATTAGGGACACTTGATAAAGTAAGAAGGGCAAGTGATATAGCGATGTATGCTGGGGCAGACTTTATAAAAACATCTACTGGTAAAATTGCAGTTGCTGCTACAATGCCTGTAACATTGGTAATGTTAGAAGCTATTAAGGATTATTATTACAAAACTGGAATAATGATTGGAATGAAGCCTGCTGGTGGAATTTCAAAAGCCAAATTGGCTTTGCATTATCTGGTAATGGTAAGAGAAACGTTGGGTGATGCATGGCTCACAAATGAGTGGTTTAGATTCGGAGCAAGTAGTTTAGCAAATGACGTACTAATGCAGTTGGTTAAACAGGAAACTGGTAACTACCAATCGGCAGATTATTTTTCAATAGATTAAGGGATGGCAAAAAAGAAACAAGTAGAGGTAGATTTGAATTCTGACTGGGGATATTCCCCAGCGCCAGAAAGTAAAGGACATATTAAGATCAAACCACAATACGATCAATTTATTGGAGGTAAATTTGTTAAACCAAGTAACGGGAAGTATTTCGATACGATTAACCCTGCAAATAATGAAAAGCTATCAAGTATAGCGCTGGGTAGTGCAAAAGATGTTGATAAAGCAGTTAGGGCAGCAAGAAAAGCATATAGTGAAGTGTGGTCGAAATTATCTGGAAAGGAAAGAGGAAAATATATTTTCAGAATAGCAAGATTAATTCAGGAGCGCGCACGTGAGTTTTCTGTAATTGAATCACTCGATGGCGGTAAAACGATTAGAGAATCTCGTGATGTTGATGTTCCATTAGCTGCAAATCATTTTTTTTATTATGCTGGTTGGGCGGATAAATTGGAATATGCATTTCCGAATAAAAAACCAACATCGTTAGGTGTTGCAGGTCAAATAATACCTTGGAATTTTCCTTTATTGATGGCTGCATGGAAAATCGCACCAGCATTAGCAGCAGGAAACACGGTAGTTTTGAAACCTGCAGAAACAACTTCGCTCACAGCATTGAAATTGGCGGAATTGATTAAAGACTCTGGATTGCCAGATGGTGTTGTGAATATTGTTACTGGTTTTGGAGATACAGGTGCAGCTATTGTAAATCACCCCGATGTAAATAAAGTGGCATTTACTGGATCAACGGGTGTTGGCAAAATCATTCAAAGAGCTATTGCCGGCACAAATAAGAAATGCACACTAGAATTAGGAGGAAAAGCTGCGAATATTATTTTCGAAGATGCTCCAATTAATCAAGCGGTTGAAGGTATAGTAAACGGAATCTATTTCAACCAGGGGCATGTATGTTGTGCAGGCTCACGACTTTTTGTTCAAGAGTCGGTTTATGAAGAGGTAATCAGAAAATTAAAACATAGAATGAATACACTTATCGTTGGTGACCCAATGGATAAGAACACAGATATTGGTGCGATAAATTCGAAAGAACAATTGGATACAATCAATAAGTACATCAAAATAGGACAACAAGAAGGTGCTGAGTTTTATCAGCCGGCTTGTAAGCTGCCTAAAAAAGGAAATTGGTGTCCACCGACTTTGTTTACAAATGTTTCACAATCGAGTAGAATAACTCAAGAAGAAATTTTTGGGCCTGTTTTAGCAGTTCAAACATTTAGAACTGTCGATGAAGTTATTGCTAAAGCGAACAACACACCATATGGCTTGTCGGCAGGAATTTGGACAGATAAAGGCTCTAAAATATTTAATATGACCACTAAAATGAGGGCAGGAGTTGTTTGGGCAAATACATATAATAAATTTGACCCAACATCTCCATTTGGTGGATATAAAGAAAGTGGCTTTGGTAGAGAAGGTGGATTGCAAGGGTTATCTGCATATTTAAACTTGAACTAAGATGGCAAAAACAGTTACAAAGAAAAACGTGAAAGTTTTGGAGAACGGAAATGGAGTTGCAAAAACAAATAGATTATCGGTTTTGAAAACGTACAAGATTTATATTGGTGGAAAGTTTCCTAGAACGGAATCTGGACGATATTATGAGCTAAAGGATTCATCTGGCAACCTGCTGGCAAATATGTGTTTGTCCTCTAGAAAGGATTATAGGAATGCTGTTGTCGCAGCTCGTGGAGCCTTTGGTCCTTGGGCAGACAGAGCTGCCTTTAATCGTGGCCAGATTTTATATCGAATTGGCGAAATGTTGGAGGGCAGAAGAGCCCAGTTTGTTGATGAATTAATGCAAGTGGGTTCGTCTAAATTATCAGCAGAGCAGGAAGTAGATCTTTCCGTAGATAGGTTGATTTATTATGCAGGATGGTGCGATAAGTACACACAGATTTTTAGTTCTGTTAATCCTGTTGCATCTGCACATTTTAATTTTTCTGTACCAGAGCCAACGGGAGTTGTGGCTGCTATTGCTTCAGAATCGACTGGGGTGTTAGGCTTAGTATCGGTAATTGCACCTGTAATTGCAGGAGGTAATTCAATTATTGCTCTAGCTTCTGAGACTAAAGCTCTATGTGCTGTTTCTTTTGCTGAAGTAATCAATTCTTCTGATGTTCCAGGTGGAGTTGTAAATATAATTACGGGAAAAGAAGACGAGCTGTATAAGCATATGTCAACACATATGGATGTAAATTCTTTCATTTATGCTGGTTCGAATGCTGAACATTTCAAGACTATTCAAGTCAATGCAGCTGATACTGTAAAACGGGTATTGGATTATTCTAAGGTAGAATGGACTTCAGAAAAAGGTCAATCGCCATATTATATTTCTGATCATCAAGAAACGAAAACAACGTGGCACCCCATTGAGAATATTGGGGGCTCTTCATCAAAGTATTAGGTATTTTAATTAAATGGTTTTTACTTATGTCACCAAGCATATCATATAAGAGGCATATTGCCAAAACTATCAGTTGGCGGATTATTGCATCCATCATTACTTTCTTATTGGCTATACTTTTTTTTAAGGGTGATCCTAACGCCAGTGAAAAAGCCTTGGGAGTTGCAATGATAGAATCTGTTCTCAAGATGTTGTTTTATTATGGACATGAGCGTATATGGTATCGAATTAATGCGGTAGTGAACGTCATTTCAAAAAAACGTCATTTTGCGAAGGCTATTACTTGGCGCATAATTGCTTCACTCACAACGTTTGTTATAACACTAATTATTTTTAAGGATGATGCCGGTGCAACGGAAAAAGCGACTGGTCTTATGCTAGCAGAAACCTTAATAAAGATGGCGATTTACTATGGTCACGAAAGAGCTTGGTATAGGTTAAACTTCGGAATAGAGCACGAAAGAAAAGCAAGCTAATGACAAGACAAGAATTAATTGAATTGATGAATGTGGCTATTGCGGCAGCATTGAAGGCTGGAGAAGAAATTCTTAATGTGTACTATTCGGACTTTGCTGTTTCGCAAAAGGATGATAAGTCTCCATTAACTTTGGCTGACCAAAAAGGGCATGATGTTATTGTGTCTTTTCTAGAGACAACGGAGTTACCAATATTAAGCGAAGAGGGGGCGAAAATTCCTTACGCTGATCGTAAAGATTGGGAGTATTCGTGGACAGTAGATCCACTGGATGGGACAAAAGAATTTGTAAAACGTAATGGCGAGTTTACTGTTAATATTGCGTTAATTCATAACCAGAAGGCTATAGGTGGAGTGATTTATGTGCCGGTAAAAGACTGGTTGTATTTTGGGTTAGTTGGAGAAGGAGCTTTTAAAATCGAAGATTTTAAAGTTGAAAGCTCTAAGTTAAACTTTCTAAGTTTCGATTTGCTCAAAGAGGTGGCTATGGAGCTTCCGAAAGAGAATAATGGAACGTTTAAAGTGGTTGGTAGTCGTTCCCATATGTCACCTGAAACAGAAGATTTTGTTGAAGAATTGAAGAAAGAGTATGGAGAAATCGAAGTTGTTTCGATGGGTTCTTCGCTTAAAATTTGTTTGGTTGCTGAAGGGGTGGCTAATGTGTATCCGCGTTTTGCACCAACGATGGAGTGGGATACTGCAGCTGGACAAGGCATAGCTGTTGCAGTAGGTAAGGATATTATCGATTATAAAACTGGTAAAACAATGTTATACAACAGAGAGGAGTTGTTGAATAATTGGTTTATCGTTCGTTAAAAAATCAGCAATCCCCCAATAAAAATCACCATTCCAATTAGCATCAGGAACAAGGTGTAGGGAAGAATTTGTTTGGCTTTCAAACCCGTAATGCCAAGTAGAGGCAAAGCCCAAAATGGCTGAAGCATATTAGTTAGCTGATCTCCGTAGGCTAACGCCATGATACTTTTAGGTAGTGAAACTCCTAGTTCGTTTGCAGCATTTACAATTATTGGTCCTTGCACTGCCCATTGACCTCCACCGCTAGGGACAAAAATATTTACGATGCCAGCGCTAAAAAAAGTGTAAATAGGAAAAGTAACTTTTGTAGAGTGTTGGACGAAAAATGCTGAGAACTGCTCTACCAATCCAGAATTACTCATTATTCCCATTATACCGAAGTAAAGAGGAAACTGAATCAAAATACCAGAAGCACCGCTAATGGCAGAATCAACAGCGCTTAAGAATTTATAAAAACTACCATGCAGTATTATTGCCAACCCGAGTAGTACAAAATTGATGTAGTTGGGGGTTATTATTTTAAGTGAAATTTCATCAGGTTTGAGAAATGCTTTATAAAGTGATAACCCTATAATAATTGTCCCGAATATGTACGCTAAAATTCTTGAATGGTCCAATTTTTCAGCACCTTCAATAGATTTCGTGGTTTTATTGTTGGAAACAAAATGATTTTCAAATAGAACCACTTTTTCTTCTTGCGTTTTCCTGCCTAGCAGGTACATCGCCAATGGTAGAACGATAATTAGAACACAGCTTATTATTATGTTCATGGAAGAAAATACCGTTTCTCCCTGAGATATTACTCCAAGTTGATCTTCCAGAAAATGGCCAGGTTCAGCAACTTTTATTGGTGCGGAGCCAGATAATCCTCCATGCCAGACCATGAGACCTGAATAACCAGCAGCACCAATAATTGGGTAGTTTAATTTGAAGTTATTTTTCACAGCGTGTTCGGCAACTTTTCTTGCGAATATTGCTCCAAAAATTAGTCCCAGTCCCCAGTTAAACAGACTAACTATTACCGTTAGAAACGTAACAATGGCCGCCGCATTTGGTGTGTTGTTGCAAAATATGGTTGCTTTAGAAATAAGAATGTCAACCGGCTTGGTTAGGGCTAATACATGTCCTAATACAAGCATAAGCATCATTTGCAGAGCAAAGACTAACAAGCCTTTATTCCAAAGGCCTTCTTCCCAATATTCGAGGACTGAAATCGCATGAGGAATAAAACTTTCGTTAGTATCAGAAACAAAAACGGCTATCCAATAAGTGATAGCCGTTAGTCCCACAGCAATAGTAAATGGTGCGGGAAGTAAAGTTTTAAAGGTCTTTATGAATCGCTCAGAAGCGTTCATCTTAAGCTAGAAAGGTAAATCATCTGCTGCTTCTGCTTGTGGAGCTGCTGCTGGTACATCTGCAAAATCTGGAGCAGCATTTTGAGGAGCTTGTCCAGCACCTGCAGCGTTAATTCTCCAAGCATCGATATTGTGATAGTATTTTCCGTTAAACTCTCTAGATGAGATATTGAAAGAAACTTCAACATCTTGGCCTTCAGAGAAGCTCGTTAAAGCCGCAATTTTATCATCACCAAAAAGGCTAAAACATACTTCTGGATTGAATTGAGCACCCGTGTCAATTACAAATCCTTGTTTTTTCCATTCTTTTCCTGCTTTACTAGTTCCGCTTTCTACGGCTAATATTTTTGTGATTTTTCCTGTTACTGCTAAGCTCATTTTTGTTTGTTTTAATCGTTAAAAGTTAATAATGTTTTCCAGGCCTCTTCAACCTGATTGTTGTCTAATAAAATTTTTGCTAATTTGTGAAGCTCCGTTTCTAGCTTAGGCTGATTATCTTCAAATTCTTGAAATAATTCGCTAAGCTCAATAAGTTTGTACTCGTTAACATCAGTTTCGTTAGGCAATTCGTCTACGCTTCCAAGCTGCCCTAAATGATTTCCTGTAAGGATTTCACTATTTTTTATTTCATTAGGGATTTGGTCAAAGCCGATGCCGCATGTAGTCAACGGTTTAGAAATTTCGAACATAGAATTTTTATCAGCTTTACAATACCAATTTCCTCCCATTCGAGCTACTAAATCAATTTTATGTTGGTCTATCATTCCGTTCTCATCTAATATAGAATCGGCTATATGAATACGCGTTATTTCACAAATAACCAGATTCCCGGCTCCACCTTCTGATCCTAACTCAACCACTTCGTTTACTTTGCACTCTAGTTGAACGGGTGATTCTTTTACTCTAAATGGGCTTACGGTTTCAGACTGAAGAGCAGTAAATCCACCCTTTACAAATTCATCAACATCAGGCGAATACGGTGAGCTAGTTAGAGACATTTGAGTAACTATATCATGGTTAACAACATTGATTACACATTCTGCAATTTCTTTTACGTTTTTATAAGTGTCCTTTGTCTTGTTGGTTCTTCCGCTTCTCGCTGGAGAAAAAATAGCAATAGGAGGGTTGGCGCTAAAAACATTAAAGAAACTAAATGGGCTTAAATTTCGCTCACCATTTTTGCTAATTGTACTTACAAAAGCGATAGGTCTCGGACCAACAGAACCTAACAAATACTGATGTAATTTCTGAATTGGAATTTCTTTAGGGTCTACCGTTAACATATTGCCTTTTTAGGGTCTACAAATTTAGATAATTTAAAGGTTCATAAGTTTCAATGTTAATAAACTTTAATATCTTTGCGCTCCCTTTTCGGGGGGTAGTTCATTAAATATGCGGATGTGGTGGAATTGGTAGACACGCTAGACTTAGGATCTAGTGCCGCGAGGTGTGAGAGTTCGAGTCTCTCCATCCGTACTGAACCGGAATTTTTCAATTTATCTTGAAACTTTCCGGTTTTTTTATGTTCTAAATCTTTTACTATGGTAGGGATGTAGGAGAAAAATTGATTCACTCTAAAAGTTCGATATTCATCATTTTTACGGTCATACTCAATTCCGTCAGGGAACACCATTTTTTGAATCTTCCGTTTTTCTAACAAATTCCCATTACCCCACATGAGTGATAGTTTCGGAGCTTTATTTAGTGCGATATACAGTGCTTTTTCAAGGTTCGATAAATCAAAACCTACTTTTTCAGAAAACAATTGTTTTTCTTTTTTTTCGTCCGCAAGTTTAGATTTGAACTTATCGTATTGATCCCTACTAATTTCTTCAAAAACGAATCGCTCTTCGAGTCTTTCTAATTTACGCTCAATATCTTTAATTACTTTTATATTGACATCAATTTCTTGCAACGTGTCTTCTTGCTGTTTTTTGAAAACGTTAAGCATTACATCTTTAATTACTGGCTTTAATTTATTATTTGTCAGTTGATATTGACAGAGCAATTTCTGAAACATTTCATGCATCTTTTTAGCACTTCTATTTTCTTTAGCCCCCTTTCTATTGTTTTTATAATAATACAAACCCTTCTTCTTTGCTAAATATCCAGTGTAAGGTGTTTTACAGTTAGCTGAACGCACAAATTGTTTCAATGGTAGGTTTTCATTATCTTTATTTATTTTGACTCCATAGCCACTTGTTTTTTGTAAATTATTAATCTTTAAAAAATCTGATTTGCCTATTATGACAGGGTGCTTCCCTTTAACTACTTCACTTGGTATATGACTGCTAACTAATAATCCGCAGTAAAATGGATTTCTAATATAGTCACTCAATCGTTTTTGAGGTATTTTACATCCTTTGGCTTCTAATATGAGTTCAATTTCAGCAAACGTTAAATTTTGTTCAAGCTTTAACTTAAATGCTAGTTTCAATGCTTTCCCTTTTTCGTTAATAACAAGTTGTTGTTCTTTACCCTTTCCAGGATTAATGTTTGTATAACCAAATGGAACAGAGCCTATCCAATAACCTCTTCGGAGTTTTTCCCTCATCCCTGTTACTGACTTGTCCCTCCTTGTCTCATTGTCAAATTGACTAAACAAGTAATATAGATTCTGTTGAAATGATCCAGAATTAGTGGTTGCATCTATTTCCTGTGTAGCAGAGAGTGTAATAATTCCTTGTTTCTTTAACTGGTCACTTATGTGAGCTCCATTTGCTCCTGTTCTTGAAAACCTATCATAAGAGTATACTATGATACAAGAAATAGACTTGTTTTTTTTAACATAGGACAGCATCTTTTGAAATTCTTTCCGTTCATCGCTTTTTGCTGATTCATAAGTTCCTCCAAAGTATTCAATGATTTCAAAATCTTTTCTTTTAGCAAATTCTTCACAGTATTTTTTTTGAGTGCTTAAACTAGCATTATTGTCTGCTTGTTCTTTGGTTGATACTCTTGTGTAGATAACGGCTTTGCCACTTGTTTTAAGTTGTACACCTTTTGCTTTCTTCGCAAAAACTTTAAACTGTTCTAATTCACTCATAATGCATCTCGTTTTGCTTGATTCAGTATAACTTCACAAATAGTTTCTAAAGAAGTAATTATTTCTTCTGCTTCCTCCTCATCTGTTTTTTCAAAACCTTTATAAGATGAAAGGTTATTTTTAGTTACTTGTTTTACATTTTTTAATTCACCAATTAATAGTAATTGGTTAATAGTACGTTTTGGTAACATCTTATATGATGGTGTGCATCACTCCCGGTATTTCCGATAAGCTTGCCTATAAATAGTTGTTGACTTGGGGGCTCCAATATCATAGTTTTATTTTTCTAGTATTTCTGCAGCTACTAACTTTTCCTTTCTCTAGCTTTATCTCAATATCGAGATATTCATTATTTTTAATATGTTCAATTAGTCTTGTTTCTAATTCTACCTTTTTATATTCGGTAATGAACATTTTATCCAGCTTGCCGTTTTTTAACTTTACTTCAACACTTTCTATTTTATTGTATCGATTTCTTATCGCAGAAAGCACTTTAACTTCCGCTTTTGTTAAAATTTCACTATAAAGTATTATTGGTTCGTTGCTCTTAATAATTTGCGTTGTATCGAAAAAGTCTAACACTATCTTATTTAATGGAATATTAAGATGGGGTTTTTGTGATAGTTCTATAAATTCATTTGTCTTCCCGCTTTTGTTGATTTCTTGAATTATAGAATTACACGTGATAGTCATTGTTCCTCCCATACCTTTATAAAATTGGATAGAAGTTGTTGATTTGTCGCTGATAGTATTTACCAGTAGCAGCTCTAGAGCTGTTCTAGGAAGGTAAACAGAGTTAATCACTTCTTCTTTGCCTCCCATTTCTATTAATGTTTTAGCGGCATCTTCACTAATCAACCTTAGCTCTTCCACTTTAGCCAAAGCACCTTTATAAAGTTCTTGTGCCGAATAAGAATAAAACAAAACTTCTTTAAAAAGTTTAATTTCATCATAGTTGAAATTAAAAAAGAGAAGTTGTTTTACAATATGTATCCATGCATATTGAGAATAGGATATTTTCTTTTGTTCTCCTTTTATTTTTTTTGATAACCCACCTATCGAAATCAATCCTTGTCGCTCCCAATTATCTACATCGTTGTATCCAATACCTATTTGTGTTTTCTTAAAAACGAAATCAGATATTTTATCTAAAGCTTCATGGCTTTTTGCTTGATTATGTAATAAAGAGATGTCTAACATTAAAAGAGGTTTGCAACAAATATATTAAATACTTCGTTATAATAACGATGTTTTAAAAATAAAAATATTATATTTGCAATATAAAATTGTTAGTACGCATGCATGACAATAACACCAACCTGAATTAATATTTTAAAAAATACAAATGGAGGTAGGGTAAAAATAAAGATTTACTTGTCTACCTTTAGTAGATTGTGAGTAGACATAGGGTAGACAGCGTTTTAACTTTTAAAAATAAATATTATGAAAGCAGTAAATTACACTCGAAGTAAGACCATGAGTTTCAAAGCAACTCCAGTTGAAGATTTAGAAATCAAAAAAAGAGCTGAACAAAAAAACATGAGCCCTTCTGACTTCATGCATTCTTTAACTATGATATATATGGACGATTATGTGCTTGCCGGCAAATCAGTAAGAGAACAAGAGCTCAAGGATAGAATAGAAGAGCT
>JABHTA010000001.1 GCA_018669945.1 Flavobacteriales bacterium | reverse complement strand
GCAGCAACAGACCCAGATGGGCCGGCTCCAATTACTAATACATCAACTTCCTCTATATGCATATGCTCTATTATAAAATGCAAATTTAATTATCTGCTTTTACATAAGTGCTCAAATGGTAAACAATTTAAATGTCGATTTGTTCAGCTTATGTAATTATGTAAATTCAAAAAATAATGTTTGCTTTGTAAATTGTAATTTACTGTAATAATTGATGATAAAAATAGGGGCAAATAAACTAACATTAAAGGATGTTGAGGCGATTTTACTTGACGGAGAAAAGGTTAGTGTAGAGGGACAGGCTCTTGCTAGAGTGACTGAAAGCTTTGAGTTTTTAAAGGAATTTTCTCAAGACAAGGTTATCTATGGTATTAACACGGGATTTGGTCCAATGGCGCAATATCGTATTAATAGAAAACATCAAGAAGAATTACAGTATAACCTTATTCGAAGTCATTGTTCAGGAACTGGTGAAGCCATTCCTGTGTTACATGTAAAAGCCTTAATGATTGCAAGGTTGAATACTTTGATGCTCGGCAAGAGTGGTGTTCATCCAGATTTAGTATTGTTATTAGCAGAGTATATTAACAGAGATATTTGTCCCGTTATATATGAGCATGGTAGCGTTGGTGCATCTGGAGATTTAGTGCAATTAGCGCATTTAGCCCTTGGACTCATCGGAGAAGGAGAAGTTCATTATAAAGGAAGGGTTCAACCAATTGAAGGAGTACTTAAGGAAAATGGATTAACACCATTTAAAGTTCAGGGTCGCGAAGGTTTGGCTGTAATGAATGGTACCGCTGCCATGACGGGAATCGGAATGGTTAATTTGCTTAAGGCAAAAAACTTGATGAACTGGACAGTTACAGCTTCTGCTATTCTGAATGAAATTGTAGAAACATATCACGATCACTTCTCTGAAGAATTAAATGGTGCAAAAGTTCATTTTGGTCAACAAGAAGTTGCTAGAATGATGCGAAAAGTTCTAGAAGGAAGTAAATTAATTAAGACTCGCTCAGAGCACTTATACGAGAAAACTAGTGATGAACCTATATTTAAAGAAAAGGTTCAAGAATATTACTCTTTGAGGTGTGTCCCTCAGATAGTTGGCCCTGTGTTAGATACTATAAAGTACACTGAAGGAATCGTGTTGGATGAAGCAAATTCAGCTAACGACAATCCTATTATTGATGTGGCTACAAAGAACGTTTATCATGGAGGTAATTTCCATGGAGATTATGTAGCCTTAGAAATGGATAAGCTGAAAATCGCCATTACTAAAATGTCAATGTTAGCTGAGCGTCAATTAAATTATTTGATGAATCACAACATCAATAATAAGTTACGTCCATTTGCTAATATGGGCAGATTGGGTTTAAACTTTGGTATGCAAGGGGTTCAGTTTACAGCAACTTCAACTACTGCTGAAAACCAAACACTGTCCAACCCGATGTCGATACACAGTATTTCATGTAATAATGACAATCAAGACATTGTGAGTATGGGAACTAATGCTGCTCAGATAACAGCAAGAGTTATCGATAATTCTTTTCAGGTGCTGGCAATTGAATTAATGACATTGATTCAAGCAATTGATTATTTAGATTTCAGGGATAAAATGTCTCCTAAATCAAGAGAGGTTTTTGATAATTTAAGAATTGTTGTTCCTCCTTTTAAAGAGGACACAACGAAGTATAATGAAGTTAGAGATATGACTAATTACGTACGACAAACAAGAATTATTATATAATATGGATTTTGCATTTGTAACAGGAGGGTCTAGAGGGATTGGCAGAGCGTGCGCTTTGCATTTAGCCGATATGGGATTAAATATCCTTATCAATTACCGTTCTAACGATGAAGCTGCCAAGGATACCCAAAAGATGGTTGAAGAAAAAGGTGTTTCTTGCGAGTTACTAAAGTTTGATGTCGGTAAAAAAGATGAAATTAATGCTGCTTTGGATAGCTGGATGGCCCAAGAAGATAAGAACATTGAAGTCTTAGTTAACAATGCAGGTATAAGAAAAGACCAATTATTGATGTGGATGAAAGATGAAGAATGGCATGACGTTCTTGATATTTCATTAAACGGATTCTTCTACATCACTCGTCCGGTTGTGAACGAAATGATTAAGAGGAAGTCTGGAAGAATTGTTAACGTAGTTTCTCTTTCCGGCATTAAAGGAATGGGAGGCCAGACAAATTATTCTGCAGCTAAAGCAGCAATTATTGGAGCTACCAAAGCGCTAGCCCAAGAAGTAGGGCGTAGAGGTATTACTGTTAACGCGGTTGCCCCGGGATTTATCAAAACTGATATGACCGAAGATATCGACCCTAAACAATTTAGATCACTAATCCCAGCAGGCAGGTTTGGCACTGCTGAAGAAGTCGCAAATGTTGTTGGTTTTCTTTCCTCGCCAGGCTGCTCATACGTAACTGGGGAAGTTATTTCTGTTAACGGAGGACTATATACCTAAAACATGGAGAGAAGAGTTGTAATAACTGGTATGGGGATTCATTCTTGTTTAGGCACAAGTCTTGACGAGGTCCGAGATTCACTGTATAAAGGTAAGTCAGGAATCGGATTAGATCCTATTCGTACAGAAATGGGGTTTCGCTCTGCTTTAACAGGTATTGTGGAAAGACCAGTATTAAAAGGTTTATTAAAAAGAAGAGAACGTGTTGGTTTAGCCGAAGAAGGAGAATATGCATACATGGCAACTGTTGAAGCGTTAGAAAATGCTAAAATGGATATGGATTTCTTAATGAAGAATGAAGTTGGAATTTTGTATGGAAATGATAGCTCTGCAAGGGCTGTAACCGAATCAACGGACATCATAAGAGAGAAAAAAGATACTTCCTTAATTGGCTCAGGATACATTTTTCAATCAATGAACTCGACCATAACAATGAACCTTTCTACTATCTTTAAATTGAGAGGAATAAACATGACCGTTAGTGCCGCCTGTGCTAGCGGATCTCATGCATTAGGTTTGGGTTATATGTATATCAAAAATGGGTTGCAGGATGCTATTATTTGCGGAGGCGGTCAAGAGGTAAATCATCATTCAATGGGTAGTTTTGACGGCCTGAGTGCATTTTCAATTAATATGGAAGATCCGACCAAAGCAGTTCGTCCTTTTGATAGAGATCGAGACGGGTTAGTTCCAGGGGGTGGTGGCGCTACTGTTATTCTTGAAGATTACGAGAGTGCGGTTAAACGTGGCGCACCTATTTTAGCAGAATTGGTTTCTTATGGCTTTTCATCTAATGGAGATCATATTTCTAATCCAAATGTTGAAGGTCCATCAAGGTCTTTAGAAAGAGCACTAAAGCAAGCAGGATTGCAAGCAAAAGATATTGACTATGTAAATGCTCACGCTACTTCAACTCCAGTTGGAGACACCAATGAAGCAAGGGCAATTGATGCTATTTTAGGAGCCAATAAACCATATGTAAGTTCTACAAAGTCGATGACTGGTCATGAAATGTGGATGGCTGGAGCTAGCGAAATAGTATATTCCATGCTAATGATGCAGAACAATTTTATTGCTCCAAACATCAATTTTGAGAACCCAGATGAAGCTTCTGCGAAATTAAATATCGCTTCAAAGACAATCGAAACAAATATTGATATATTTTTGTCGAACTCGTTCGGATTCGGGGGAACAAATTCGTCTTTAATAGTAAAGAAATTATAATATGACAAAAGGAGAGGTAATCGAAAAAATTAACGAATTTTTAGTTGATGAGTTTGAAGTTGACCCAGACAGTATTTCTGCAGAAGGTGACCTTAAAGAAACATTGGATTTAGATAGTTTAGATTACGTTGACCTTGTTGTAGTAATCGAAAGTAACTTTGGATTTAAAGTTAAAGGAGAAGATTTTATTGAGATTAAAACTTTCCAAAACTTCTACGATTACGTAGAAGCAAAAGTTGCTGAGAAAGTAACTAGCTAGTTTTATTATATTTAGTTAAGGTGCTTTTACTTTAACGTTTTTGAGCTAATCTTATTAAATGTCTTGGGACGGTAAAACGAGAGGGAATCTCTTTGGTCATCAAATATTTGTATTCGCTTTAAATAGCTTAGGACTTGGCTTCGCCTATTTTATATTACTTTTTGTCGCACTCTATTTTTTCCTTTTCGTAAGAAGATCGAGAAAGTCTGTGTTCTATTTCTTCCACAGTCGACTTGGGTATTCCGTCCTAAGTGCCTATTGGGCAACATATATCAACTTCTTTAAATTTGGACAGAACTTGATTGATAAATTTGCTATAATGTCTGGAGGGAAATCGAAATATTCTACTACACATAAAGGAGGAGAATATCTAGATGAAATGACAAAAAACGGTACCGGAGGGGTGTTGATGAGTGGTCATGTTGGAAATTTCGAAGTAGGAGGACAGCTATTAGAACGTTTAGGAGGTAAGATAAATGTGATAATGCAAGACGAAGACCACGAAAAGATAAAAAAGTACATGGAGTCTAAATCTGAAAAAAAATCGTTTAACATTATTGCGATAAAAGAAGATTTGTCTCATGTGATAAATATTAAAAATGCATTAATAAATAATGAATTTATCTGCGTTCACGGAGACCGTTTTATTGAAGGGGCAGAGACGATAGAACTAGATTTTTTAGGTAAAAAAGCAAGGTTTCCTAAGGGACCATTTGTTATTGCAACCCGTTTTGGAGCTCCGGTTACTTTTAATTTTGTAATAAAAACAGGAATACGGTCTTATCAGTTTTCGGCCACTGAACCCAAGCTATACAAACGTAAGCTAGACGAGTGCATGAAAGATTACGTTTCTAAATTGGAAGAAGTCGTTAGATCCCATCCACATCAATGGTTTAATCATTACGATTTTTGGGGATAATACTTGAAAATTACTTACTTTGTTGAATACTTGAAGAATATGAATTTACCATTAAATACGGAAGAGGTAACAAGTCTTATTCCACAAAAGGCACCATTTGTAATGTTAGACGAATTGATTGCTTCAGATGCTGTTTCTTCAATAAGTGGATTAACTATTTCCGAAGATAATATTTTCACTCAAAATGGTGAATTCATTGAGCCAGGTTTAATCGAAAATATTGCACAAACTGGTGTAATTAGAGCCGGCTACATGTTTAGTAAATTAAAAGAGGAAGATGGTAGCGTTGCCCCCCCTGTAGGCTATATAGGAGCAATAAAGGGTTTGAAAATTGCCAAACTACCTAAAGTTGGAGATCATATTAAAACAATTTTGTCTATCGAGAATCAGGTGTTCGATATCACAATGGTAAAAGGAATTATAGAACTAAAAGGCGAAGTGATTGCCTCCTGTCATATGAAGATATTTGTACAGGATAGTGGTAATTTACCAACTAGTCAATAATTGAATTTTGGAACCTATAATTGAAATTACCGGCCTTGTTAAACGTTATAATCAAGCCGAATTAAATGCGGTTGATGGAATTACGGTGGAAGTAAGAAAAGGTGAAATTTTTGGACTACTTGGACCTAATGGCGCAGGCAAAACTACTTTAATTTCAATCTTATGCGGTATAGTCAAACCATCGGAAGGACAGGTGAGAATTAATGGAATTGAGTTGCAATCCGGACTACAGGATATAAAAAAAATAATTGGAGTAGTGCCCCAAGAAATCGCTTTATACCCTTCACTTACAGTAAAGGAAAACCTCACTTTTTTTGGTAAACTTTATGATTTAAAGGGATTAGAACTTCAAGAATCAATAGATATTTGGTTGAACAAATTT
The DNA here is from genome assembly GCA_018669945.1 of Flavobacteriales bacterium. GTDB lineage: Bacteria > Bacteroidota > Bacteroidia > Flavobacteriales_G > NORP312 > NORP312. Next base: position 10,100 of record JABHTA010000001.1, on the reverse strand, counting down.
GGGTTGATCGATAAAATGAACCACAGAATTGAAACATTTTCTGGCGGCATGAAACGGAGGGTAAATCTTATCGCTGGTCTATTGCACAAACCACAAATTTTATTCTTAGACGAGCCAACTGTGGGGATTGATGTGCATTCTCGTGCAGTAATTACAGAACACTTGAAAGAAATAAACCAAAACCAAGGGGTAACAATCATCTACACTTCTCATCATATGGATGAGGCAGAGTATTTGTGTACAAATATTTCTATCATTGATTCAGGAATTGTTATAGCAGGAGGATCCCCAAAAAATCTACTGAAACAAAATAAAGATTGTAATAGATTAGCGGATATTTTTTTGAAACTAACAGGTAAATCATTACGAGACTAATATGATAACACGATTAGTTGCTTCGTTTTATAAAGAACTTTTGCTTGTCGTTCGCGATTATGCAGGCTTGGCAATGTTATTTATTATGCCCCTGTTTTTAATTGTGGTTATGGCGGTAATTATGGATGCCCCATTTAGAGATTATCAAGAAGCCGGAATTGAGATAGTATTACTTAATGAAGATAATGATACCATAGGAAATATTATTGAGCAAGGATTAATTGATTCAGAAATATTTTCTGTTGTCAATAAGGTTGGGCCAGATAATCTTGATCGCTCTTCGATTGAACAACTTGTAAAAAACGGTCGATTTATTTTAGGAGTAGTAATACCACAAGGTGCCACAAAATTTGTAAATAGGAAGGTAGATGCAATGATAAGCTCTACACTGTCACAGTTTGGCATGCCTGTCAAACCTTCAGTTATTGTCAAGCAAATAGATGCACCCAAAATTCAGATATATTTAGATCCGGCTGTTAAAAAATCGTTTGCAAATTCTGTTACGAGTTCTATCAAAAGTTTTACTACTCAGGTTGAGAATCAAATGATTATTCAGGGTTTCTATGCACAAATGACCGAAGGTGAATCGGGAGAAAAGGAAATGAAGGGTGGTTTAATCGGATTTGAAGAAATTTACCCGTCAGGAGAGATGAGTAAAAACGAACATTTGTTCACCAACTCAGTGCAACATAATGTTCCAGCTTGGACTGTTTTTGCTATGTTTTTAATAGTTGTGCCATTAGCCAGTAATATGATTAAAGAAAGAGAGGGGGGAAGTATGTTGCGTTTAATTATTGCGCCAGGGTCGCACATGACTTTGTTAGTAGGCAAGCTATTATTTTACGTAGCAATTTGTTTGATTCAATTTTCTTTGATGATGTTGTTAGGAATTCACTTAATGCCATATTTAGGTTTACCAGCTCTACATTTGGGAGGGAGTATTGCTGCTGTTTTTGTTGTTGCATTGATGTTAAGTTTTGCAGCTACTAGTTTGGGGGTGTTAATAGGAACAATATTTTCGTCTTATCAACAAGCCTCTATTTTTGGTACAGTAATCGATGTTATTATGGCCGCTGTTGGGGGTATCATGGTGCCGTTATTTGCAATGCCAGAACCCATTAAATTTATTGGACGATTAACTCCTTTGAATTGGGGAATGGAAAGCTTTAATGACTTGTTTCTTCGAGGATATGGAATTATTGAAGTTTTGCCCGAAGTAATGAAATTAGGAATCTTTTCGATTATAATTTTATTGTTGGCATGGAAAGCCAACAAAAATAATGTAATTGCCCAATAGTTTTATTGAATTGGAGATTCATTGGCTATACAGAGAAAAACACGATTTAAATAAATTATCTGGATTATTTTGAATAATTGTTGGTTATATAAGTTTTTAAATTAATTGTAAGACCAATAAGAAGTAAACAATATAGAAAATCTTCAATAGGAATATTTAGAACTCTTATATGAGTATTATGATTATTATTATACCAAACAATGGGTTCTTCGGTAAAGGATCCTGTTAACAGTCCATTTACAATTGTGAAGGGTATTAATATTACACAAAATGATATGAATAAGGCCTGAAGATTCTCCGTGTTATTATATTTCCAGTTAAACGCAAGCCAAAAAAGTACTATAACCCCAACAGAGAGTGAATAATACCCAAACGGATTATTGTAAATTGTACATATCGCAAAAAGAGAATATATAATTACGTTGGTATTAATGAATAGTTTGGATGATTTTAGGATAAAAAACTTGCAAGTGTTTGCATGAATAAACAGACAGGCAAAGGGAATAGCAATAAAGAAGAGCACCTCTTCAATTGGTAAATTCAAAATCTTAACGCCAATCAAATAGTTTTCATTAAACCCCCAAACCCCCAAATGTGTAAACAGTATATCCATTAGAATAAAAGGTAATGCGACACATCCAATTGAAAAAAGAGCATTTTTCCATTGACCTACGAAATGAAGTTTATTCTCAAAAGAACGAAGAAAAGGAATGAACATCGTGAATAAATTAACTAAAAAATACCAAGAATGAGTGTTGTCGAGCACAAAAACGTTTAATGCTGAAAAAAATAATAATTGCAATAAAAACAAAACAACAGCGGTTTTATTTTCTTTATTGAAACCAATATAATTGAAGCCTAACAGAAAAAGAAAGCTAATAACGAACCACGCGCAGTAATTTAACATTGGAATATCAGTATTTATCCAGATCCAATAATCGAATTCGATGGCTATAGGCTCAAGTAGTATGTCGTAAGTTATCATTAAAATAGCACCCAAGAATGCTTTCCCTAAATTGTTATAGGGGAGATAATTGCAGATTATTCCTACACAATATATTGGAACTACCCAATTTAAACTCATTAAAACAGGAACGTCTAACAGCTTAAAACCCAAAGTATTTCCATATTCGTAGGCGCCAAAAATAAGATGAGATTGTATTCCAATTACTTCAATTAAGTATCCTAAGATTCCTATAAACAAAAGATAGGAAAAGTGTTTTATCTTACGGTCTTGATTATTTATTAGTGTTATAAAAGCACTAAATATCAAATTCAATGCAGTTAAATGAACAATTGTATCCTGAGCAACAATAAAACCAAGTAGACCAACTAAATGAATGACTATCAGAACAGCTATGGAGATATATGATATTCTAGTTTTCCACATCTTCAATAATTTTTTCTGCGGTTATTTTAGCTGAAAGCAAGCATAAAGGAGTACCACCTCCAGGATGAACACTCCCGCCACAAAAATATAATCCTTTGATAGACTTAGAGTGATTCGACTGCCTCAAAAATGCGGAAAACTTACTGTTGGAACTTGCACCGTATATTGAACCCTTATAAGAAGAGGTTCGTTGCTCAATAATTCTGGGTTCAAGAAATTCTTCGAAAACGATATTTGATTCAAGGTCAATATTTAAAATAGTATTTAACTTTTGGATAACCTTACTTCTAGTTTTTGCAATAATGTCGTCCCAGTTTTGACCTTCGTTAGCCGGGACGTTAACCATGGTAAACCAATTTTCACACCCACTAGGCGCGTCCTTTTTTTGTTCTTTACTGCTGATATTAATATATATAGTTGGGTCTTGATATACTTCTTTTCGATTAAACAAAAAATTGAATTCTTCTTCGTAATTCTCTGAAAAGAAGACATTATGCAAGTCCAGTTGATGATTACTCCCTTCCACGCCCCAATAAAAAATTAACATAGATGAAGATCTTTCGTGGTTTAATAAATTTTTGGGTGTGTATTTATTCTCAAGAAGATGTTTGTAGGTAGGTATAACATCCACATTACTTACCACAATGTCGGCTAAAAAAGTTCCATTTCTTGTTGTAACTCCACATGCTTTTTTATTTAACACATTGATTTTAGACACTTTGCTGTTAAAATGAAATTCTACCTTAAGTTCTTTGGCTAATTGATATATCGAACGAGTTACGGAATAGAATCCACCATCAATAAAGTAAGTTCCAAGACCATATTCTAGGTGAGCAATAGAATTCAAAATACCTGGTGCTTTATAAGGATCTGAACCATTAAATGTTGCATATCGATCGAAAATTTGCACCAGTTTTGGATGAATTAAATTTTTCTCGTTTGCGAAATGCATGGATTTGAAAAGGTCTAATTGACCTATATAGGCAAATGCTTTAAGGGCTTTTCTCGATAAGAACATTTTGATGATCTGAATAGGGTTTTCTAAAAATAATTGGCTTGCTAATTCATATTTTTCTTTTGCATCCTTTAGGTAATTAATTAATATCAACTTGCTCACTCCCAGTTTTTGATAAACTTCATCAGCAAAATCATCGTTATCATAATACCCAGTAATTGTTGTTCCATCTGGATAGAAATAGTTTGAAATCACATCTTTTTTGCGGTAATTAAAATGATCTCTTGGATTTTTTCCCGCCAACAAAAACAGTTCATCGACTAGGTGTGGCAGAGTAGAAACAGATGGCCCCGCATCAAAACGAAATCCCTGAGCATTAAATTGTATAAGCTTACCCCCGGGATAATCGTTTGCTTCGAAAACATGCACCTCATAACCTTTGACAGCCAATCTTACAGAACAAGCCAACCCGGCAATTCCAGATCCTATTATTGCAACTTTCATTATATTAAGTTGAGCCTAAGTCTAATGAAGGCAGCAAATAATAGACCTAATTTCCTTAGGTTAGATATTCTTATTCTAGCACTTAATAATTCAGCGGCTGATTTTTGTGTTATTTTTCGAAATAGAGATAGATAATAGATGTAAGCCACATATACTCCAAATTTTGCAGCTTTTGGCAATCTTTCTATTCCTTCAAACCCTACTTCAAAATCATTAAGTATATCTACCTCAATTTCTTTTTTTACAGTTTCACTAAAATTTTCTATGTTAATAACGTTGGGGAAATAGAGGCGGCCCATTTCCTGATAATCATCATTAAAATCTCGCAAAAAATTTATTTTTTGGAAGGCGCTACCAAGAGATTTTGCAGGACTTTTTAATGACTCATATTGTTGATTGTCACCTTCACAAAAAACTTGTAAACACATTAGCCCGACCACTTCTGCAGACCCATAAATGTATTCATCATAGCTCTTTTTGTCGTATGAAGCTTGCTCAAGGTCAAGTTCCATACTATGAAAAAAAGCATCGATTAGCTGGTGATCAATATTGTATTTGTTAACTACAAGTTGAAAGCTTTGTAATATTGGATTCAAGCTTATCCTTTCTTCAATGGCTTGGTAGGTGTCTTTTGTAAAGCTCGTTAACAGTTTTTTTTTATCGTAATCATGAAACGTATCAACAATTTCATCAGCAAAACGAACGAACCCGTAGATGCTATATATAGGACTATGAAATTTTTTATCCAACATCTTAATTCCTAGAGAAAATGATGTACTATATGCATTGGTAGTTATTCGACTACATCGAAGAGAAACCTGATCAAATAGCTTTTTCATAAAGGATATTCTTTTATGACCTGTTTTGCAACAACTTGACCAGATATTATAGTGGGTGGTATTCCCGGGCCAGGAACAGTAAGTTGCCCAGTAAAAAATAAATTTTTTACCTTTTTACTTTTGAGCGATGGTTTCAAGTTGGCTGTTTGAAAAAGCGTATTAGCTAAGCCATATGCATTTCCTTTGAAGGAATTGTAGTCGTCCACAAATTCATTTAGCGAATAACTCTTTTTGACAATCACGTGGTCTTTAATATTTTCTCCTGTGATTCTTTCAATTCGTTCCATTATCAAATTATAATATTTTTCTCTTATTTCTTCAGTGTCTTTAATTCCAGGAGCTACAGGCATTAAAACATATAGGTTTTCACATCCATCTGGAGCAGTTGTAGGGTCAGTTTTAGAAGAACAGGATGTGTAAAACAAGGGTTTGGTAGGCCATTTTGGATGCGTGTAAATTTCATTAGCGAACACTCTTAAATCCTCATCACAAAATAGATTATGGTGGCCCATTTTTTTAAGCTTTTTATTTACACCAAGATAGAATATTAAGGAGGAGGGAGCCATGGTCCTTTTCTCCCAATATTTTTTGGTGTATGTTCTGTATTTGGCATCCAGTAGCTGCTGTTCAACGTGATTATAATCCGCACTACCAATAATGATATCAAACGTTTGATTTTCGTCATTAGTAGAGATAGATTTTGCGACACCATTCTCAACATTAATCTTATCAATATTAGCATCTAATTTTAGTTCAACCCCGAGTTCTTTCGCAAGTGTTCCCATAGCAACAGGAATAGTACTCATGCCTTTTTTGGGGTACCAAGTACCTAGAACAATATCTGCGTAATTCATTAAACTGTATAGTGCTGGTGTGTTTTCAGGCATAGCACCAAGAAAGAGAATAGGAAATTCTAGAATTTGAATAATTTTAGGATGACTAAAATATTTTCGTATATAACTATGAAATGATTGGAAAACATTTAAACGAATCGCTTTATAGATTAACTTAACACTCGCTAGTTCTAGCAAAGAAATACCAGGCTTATAAACGAGTTCATTAATACCAACTTGATACTTATATTCCGCATCTTTTAAGAATTTCTCTAATTTTGCCGCACTACCTGGTTCCAAATCTTCGAAAAGCGTCTTTAATTTTGAAAAATTCTTTGGGATTTCTAAATAATCGTTTTCACCAAAGTAGATTCCGTACCCTGGATCTAGTCGTTCAAGAGTATAATAATCACTAACTTTTTTACCAAAATTGTTAAAAAAGTTTTCAAAAACATCGGGCATCCAATACCAAGTAGGACCCATGTCGAAATGAAATCCTTCAAGATTTATAGAACGCGCTCTTCCTCCGAGTTCTTTATTTTTTTCAAAAATTGTGACGTTATAGCCTTCTTTTGCGAGTGAACAAGCAGCGCTAAGTCCGGAGAATCCTGCACCAATTATTGCAACATCTTTTTTCACTTATTCATTTTTTAAGTAAATAATCATAGCAGAAATGTTCAATATATAGAACTATAAGTGATAAAAAATTAACAAGACAATATTAACTTTTCTGTTGCATTAATATTACAATTACAAAAATAAATAATTTTGACTTTGAATAAACTAGATAATTTATTCAACACTTTCGAGAAAGGTAAAAAATACTTTTGAGAAGTTACTAATTGACTACCTTACGTCTGTTTTAATTCCAATAGTGTGCAAATATTTAGTTGTAAAACATTAATTTTTATTATATTTTTTGCACTATCATTCAAAACTCCTAACATGAAAACTTCCTATATTACGCTAATAATATGCTCATTAATTCAATACGAGATTACAGCGCAAACAACATTAGATAAACCACAATTTTCTATTGAAAGTGGATTTTACACATCAGACATTACCCTTAACTGCAGTTGCTCTGAACCTGGTGCAGAATTGCGTTATACTATTGATGGTTCAACACCTTCATTAGCATCTACTTTGTATACTCAACCTTTGTTACTAGGCAGTAGAGTCGGAGAACCAAATGACATTTCAATGATAAGCACAGGTTATGATTGGGCGGCTCCAAATAATGAAATATTTAAGGGGCATGTCATTAGTGCAAAGTGTTTCAAATCAGGTTTTCTTGATAGCAAAACAAAAGCAAATACCTACTTTATTGACTCAAGTATAGATAACAGGTACGAAACCGTTTCTGTAGTGTCTTTAATTGCTGATGCTGGCAATTTTTTTGATTATGATACCGGCATCTATGTTCTTGGTATTAACGAACCTATTTGCCAAATGGATGCATGTGGCAATTATGGCATGCGAGGTGATGCATGGGAAAGAGAAGTACATTTTGAATTTTGGGAATCTAGCCAAAATTCATTGGCGATATCTCGAAATTTAGGAGTTAGAATACATGGAGGTGCAACACGTAATCACGCTCAAAAGGCTATTAGGTTTTATGCTAGAGATGAATATGGAAAAAAGAATCTTGAATATCCACTATTTGGTGAAGCTGGGCCTACCTCTTTCAAAAGGTTTATGCTTCGCGCAGGTGGTAACGATGGAGAGACAATGGTGCGCGATTCTTATCATCATCAATTCTTTACAGGAGCAGGAGTGGAGACTCAATTATACAAGCCATGTGTTCTTTTTGTTAACGGTGAGTTTTGGGGATATCATGGGCTGCGAGAATCGTACAATAAACATTATTTCAATAGTTATTATGCTATTGATAAAGATAGCATTGACTACATATCTGAAGGACCATCTGATATTGTTTTAGGTGGAGTAGTGGCTGATGAAGGAGATATGGTTTCTTTTGATACCCTGTTATATTACATCGACAACAATGACATAAGTACTTCAGCCGGTTATAATTATGTTGCTAATGAGGTCGATATTCTAAGTCTTTCTACAATATATATTGCTGAAATGTTTGTTGGAAACCAAGATTGGCCTGGTAATAACGTTAAGCTATGGAGACCGAAGGATAATTCTAGAAAATGGGAGTGGTGTTTGGTAGATACCGATATTGCTGGTGTAGGAAACATGCCCGTAAATATGTTTAGTCTAGATATACCGCCAGGTGAAGGCTCTTATACCGAACCAATTATTTTAGAAATGCTAACTAATGCGGAATTTCTCGATTACTATATAAATAGATGGGCTGATCTTTTGAATACTCGCTTGCTAAGTTCAAATACAGGGAGTAAATTAGATTTAACTAGAGACAACATGGCTCAGGTTATCGATGAACAATACGAGCGGTGGGATACACCGCAGGAACTTATTGATTGGCTGCCAGCGATGAACGATCAAAAAAACTGGATGGAGCAACGCGTGCCTATTGTTTGGGATGAACTAGAAGATTACTACACAATTACAAAAGCGAATATTACTCTTGATGTTAGTAGTGCTTCTCATGGAAGTATTCAGTGTAATACAATACCGCCTAATGAGTTAACGAATTTCCCTTGGAGTGGGGATTACTTTATTGAGGTCCCAATACATTTAAAAGCGGTAAATAAACCTGGTTATCAGTTTATTGAGTGGGTAGGAGATGTATCTTCAATTGATAAAGAAATTACTGTTTCGGTTACTGCAGGCATGAATATTACTGCCGTTTTTGAACCGTTAACAAAGAGTATTGTAATCAACGAATTAATTGCATCAAACAATAGCTCTTCTGCAGATGGAGCGGGGGAGTATGATGATTGGATTGAGCTATACAATACTACTGGAAATTTAATAGACTTAAGCGGTTATTTCTTATCCGATGATATTCTGAACTTAAGTAAATGGTCTTTTCCAAATGGTACAACCATAGGGCCAAACGATTATCTTATTATATGGTCGGATAATGACCTTTCCCAAGCCGGTTTGCATACTTCATTTAAACTGAAGAAGTCTGGCACTAATGTGATTCTGTCAAACCAAGAATTAACAATAATTGATGAAACAAATTTTGGTCATCAGACTACTGATATAACTTGGGGTAGATATCCAAATGGTACGGGTTCTTTTGTTAATATGAATCCAACATATGCTGCAACTAATTCAAGCGCATTAGGAATAAAAACAACAGATGATATTACGGACTCGAAATTATTTAAAATTTATCCTAATCCTACACGAGGGTCATTCACTGTTGAGTTGAAAAAAAACAGTAACTCCTCAATAATAATTTATAATGCACTTGGTGTGGCAACAATTACCATAAGTAATCCATTACAGTATGAGGTTATTAATGTTTCGTCATGGCAGAAAGGGCTTTACTATATTAGGGTTGGACAAACGGTAAGAAAATTAGCAGTTAATTGAAATTAAGCGGCTGAAACAGAATAAAAATGTGAGATTCTATATAGAATTTCAATCATTTGAATAATTTACCAGGTATTTATTAGAGGAAAAATTTACTTTATCCTCGCGGTGGAAAATGAAATCGAGAAAAAAATTGGCGAATTCAATTAAATCAAGAAGAGAGTCAAAATGAAATCACTTAGGTTATAGTAATAATTTAAAAAAATCAACCAAAATTACTATGGTAGGGGGTTTGCATATTAGTTAACATGGTTAAGCAACCATTTTTTTGCACTTTCAATATCACTAAATACATTTACAGGGTGATTAATATTTCTAATATGCATATAAAGGTTAACTAAAAAACGCTGAGCTAAAGAGGATACAACGATTGCTTCAGCAATTGCTGGAGCGCCACAAGATTCCAAATATTCTCGTGCTGCTGGTG
>JABHTA010000206.1 GCA_018669945.1 Flavobacteriales bacterium | reverse complement strand
TTGAGCTTGTTGTTGAAAGCAGAACTTTGGATTGGTCTTTTAGTGACATCCTCTATAGTTTTATCATTGCTGGTATTGAAGGTTTCCACAAGCTTCTCTATAATAGAAGCAAGCTGAAATTGTTCACTTAAATCCGCGTCTTCTACAGCCACTAATTGGTATCTCCATTTAATAAATCAAATATTTCAGTTTTATCAAGTTCAGATAACTCAACAGAAGTGCTTTGCTTCTTCTGTAATAAAGTAACAACTTTCACAAGCTGTTCGTTTGACCGTTGTAGAGTTTCAACATACTTGGCGGCGATAACGCCAGCATCCTTGTGTCGTTCTTCGTCTACACTTAGATATACAATTAGATCGTTAAGTAACGATTTTGTTATCTCTCGGTCTTTTCGTATGTTTTCAATGGCTTCATTGATATAGTTATCAACTTTTTTCATAGTATTTACCCTCCTAATAATTAGGAACGGCAAACATTAAATTTTGCCATTCACCCAATTTTTCTTAAAAATACGATATTTTGTTCTTAGTTTGTTTAAGTTATTAACAATCTGCTTGGTATTGAGCCCAGTCAATTCCCTGAGATATAAATAGATTGCTTTTTTATTATAAATCATCTGATCTTCATCAATTGAGTTAAGAAGAATCTTAATTGCCTCTAAAACTTTCTTTTCGTTTTCTTTTAAGTTGGCGTTATCCCAACTTTCAATCTCCGACCAAAGTGATTGCCAAAACTCATATTCTTCTCTAGTCTCGTGATATTTATTATGAGTGGTGATAAGCTCATTGTCAATTTCTTTTGGCATCTCGTCATAAAGAACTTCAGTTCGTGCTCGCTTAGCATTCTTTTTTACTTTATGAATAAACCAGTTCTTTGTGATCACACTAAAGTACGAAAACGCTTTTGAGCCTTTGTTCGGATCATATTTGTCAAGGATTGTTGTCAACCAAACTTTACACTCGCCTTTAAGAGCGTCAATATTTGGAAGGTTTGTGAATTTATAAGTGTATACAATTTTGTCAACCATTTCATTGAAAGCTGGACCTATCCATTCAACATATAATTCAGTTCTTACTCTTTGGTCTTCTGTAGCAACATACTGTATTATTGCGTTTTCATGATCTTTGGTAAAGTAATGTTTACCTGCTTTGCGTTTTCTTGGCATATATTATTCTTGTTCCTCTTCTTCTGGTTGTTCTTCAGCGTCTTCTGCAACATCTAAGCCTGACAATATCTCAGCAAAAACATCAATTTGTTCAGCAACATATTTGGAGTGCTTTAGAAGACCATTAAGAGTCTCATCTCCATAATACATTTCTAATTCATTTAATTCTTTTAAATGATCTCCAAAATTTTGATTGAGTGAGATGAGCCCTTCCATATTCTCTTGAATAAAAAATAGTTTAGTTAGTAATTTTATGATATACCAAACTAAAACAACATTTAACGATAGAGATCCTATAAAAAATAGTATAAAAAATATAGACATTATTCGGGCTTCCAGTTAATCATTTCTTTTTTATAGTCTTTGACTTCTTCTTTTGTGTCTTTAATAAAATCTTTGACAATTTGCCCAACTTGTATTTTTTTGTCGTGTTTTTTAGTATAGTTTATATTTTGTGGCACTCGCTCAACTTTAAACCCTTCTTTACATTCTGTAATATCAGAGCAGCTTTCTTTTTGTTCGCTGAAAGAGTGTATAACATCAAATGTCTGTTCACATTTCATACACTTATAAACATATTTGGGCATACTATCAAGTGCCAGTATCTACGGCATCTAAATAAGCATTAAAAATAGCAGTACCGTCTTCGTTACTGTCATCGTTATCTGAAGTAGTCAAATCTACAACAGGTGGGTTTTCGACAACGAGCCCGGTAGAGGTTTCGGTAAAATCGAATTCTTTTAAGATAGGAACAATGTCCGTTTGATTTAAAAGCGAATTCTGTAGGGCTAGCATGAGTGCCCCAAGTGCTTGATCTGAAAGTTGCATATGTATCTCCTTTTGCTATTGTTATAATAGCACATTTTGTTAATTGTTTAAATTATCTTGAATAATCGTCTTCAAGTCGCACAACATCATTAAGATGAGGTGTGCTAACCTCTATAACCTCTACTGAGGATTCTAGTGCTCCGAAGCGATGTATTTGATTAGGTACAACGTGAAACGATTCTCCAGGCGGTATTCGCATTGGCTTGTCGTCCTTATCGTAATTAATTAGTATTCCTTTTAAAACATATAATGTTTCTTCTTTTATCTCATGATATTGTTTTGAAAGTCGGTGTCCTGCATTGATGTGTAATAGTTTTCCAACGTAGTCGTTTGTCTCTGCCCAGATTATTTCAAATCCCCAAGGTTTTTCAACTCGTCTCATCTTACAAGTCCTCTAAGATCTGCATCATACATAAGCTTAGCAAGACCTTCAAATCTAGTCTTTGGTTCCCATCCAAGTTTTTCTTTTGCTTTTGTGGGATCTCCCAGCAGTAATGGTACTTCGTGTGGGCGGAACAATCTTTCATCTATTTTAACATATTCATCTATATCAAGACCTGCATGTTTAAAAACTACTTCTAAAAATTCTTTAACAGTATGTGTCTCACCCGTTGCAACAACATAGTCATCAGGAACTTCTTGTTGTAGCATCATCCACATAGCTTCTACATAGTCCCCTGCAAAGCCCCAGTCCCGCTTAGCATCGAGGTTACCTAAATATAGGCTGTCTTGTAGTCCCATTTTAATACGGGCAGCAGCACGGGTGATTTTACGGGTAACAAATGTTTCTCCACGACGGGGTGATTCGTGATTAAACAGAATCCCACTAGAGATGTGAAGCCCATAGCTTTCTCTGTAGTTTCTACAAAGATTGTGAGCATAAGTTTTGGCACAAGCATAGGGGCTTGCTGGCATAAGTCTTGTGGCTTCGCTTTGAGGATTTTCCGGGTTATCTCCGAACATTTCTGAAGAGGATGCTTGGTAAAACTTAGCCTCGGGACAAATGTTTCTGTAAGCTTCCAGAAGACGAAGTGTGCCCATCGCAACTATTTCTGTGGTTTCTTCTGGTGTATCAAAAGAAACACGAACGTGGGATTGCGCCGCAAGATTATAAATCTCGTCAGGCTGGTGTTCTATTAAAAGTCTATGAAGACAACCGGAATCATTCATATTTCCATAAACTAAATTAAAATTCATAATTAAATCTGGATCATTGAAGACATGATCGATTCTATCAGTTGAAATCAACGAGGTTCTTCTCTTAACTCCAACCACTTTATAACCCTTTGATAAAAGCAGGTCTGCCAAGTAAGAACCATCTTGTCCAGTTATTCCTGTTATTAATGCTGTTTTCATTTTACGCCTCTTACATTTTCGTAGTTTTCAACAAACCAATCACAAGTATTTTTTAGAGCAGTTCTAAAATCAGTGTATCTGTCGTTGTCCCAACCTAACTCCAAAAATTTCGTGTTGTCGGATGGTTTTCTTGGTTGCCCGTTGCTCACACTTGTATCCCAAGTAATCTCATTATCGTATTCCAAAAACTCACACACCATTTCACAAAGCTCTTTGATCGTGTGTTCGCCTGGATTGCCAACGTTGATTGGGTCTGCCTCATCATAATTATTGAACATATACACAATAATCTCTGCTAAATCGTTAGAATATGTAAACTCTCGGCGTGGAGAGCCGTCGCCCCAAAGAGTAATGTTTGTATTATTTCTTTTTGCCTCATAAACCTTTCTGATAACCGATGGGATAACATGGCTTTCAACCAAGTGAAAATTATCGTTCTCACCAAAAAGATTATTCGGAATAATATTAACAAAATTACTCCCGTATTGATCGCGATAGGCTCTTGCTTGAACGTCTAACATTCGCTTTGAAAAGCCATATCCCATATTAGTGTAATGAGGCATTCCCTTGTGAATATCTTCTTCTACATATGGAAGTTTTGCAAACTCTGGATAAACACAAGTGCTAAGGACAGACAATACTTTTGTGATGTTATGAAGTCTACTTGCTTCTAAAACATTTGTATTCATATACACATTTTCTGTATAGTGGGTGCCGAGTGCATCCATGTTACCTTTCATTCCACTAACTTTAGCAGCGAGGTGAATAACATACTCAGGCTTAACTTCATCAAAAAGCTCAAGAGTTCTATCAAGCTTTGTTAAGTCATACTTACTGCCAACATAAGTTGCATGAGGTAGGATCTTCTGTAGAGCGACACCAACCATTCCTGTGCCGCCAGTTACCAACACCTTGTCTTTCACATCTAATAAATTCATTATTTGCCCTCATCGGGATAAACAAGGAACTTCGGACACGGAACAATGAACTTGCCGCCTTTCTCGATGTAGTCTGTTTCTCTTTCGGCAAACTCGTTGATAAAATGCCATGGTAAAATTAACAAATAATCAGGCTGATCATTTCTCATATCGCCTTCCGCTATAATTGGAATTTTTGTACCCGCAGTCTTAAGTCCAAATTTATAGGCGGATCGTTCAGCTATATAATTAATATGAGTGTGGTCTAAGCCATACCATTGTAACAAAGTGTTGCCTTTTGTGGAAGCTCCGTAGCCAGCAATTGTCTTGCCCTTTTCTCTTTCTTTATTAATAAACGACATCGTATCTTCACGAAGCTTACAAATTTCAGAATAAAAATTAATATAAGTTTGTGGATCATTTAATTTTAGCGATCTTTCATATTCCAAAATGGAATTAACCCTAAAGTTAGCAACATCCCTTTCTTGCTGGTTTCTAAATTTTGCTTTGTTACCTTTATTCTTCATTAAATAAATTCTAAAGCTTCCGCCATTAACATCATTTAACTGACAATCTACAATGTCAAAGCCAACTCGGTCCATCAAATATTTCATTGAACTTAGTGAATAGTAACAAATGTGTTCGTGACAAATATTATCAAAAGCAAGTTGTTTAAGCATTAGTGGAGTATAACTTAATTGAAGTACCCAAAGTCCGTCGTCATCTAAAATATCATATATGTCTTTTACAAAAGGTCCGGGGTCGTCCAAATCATAAAACATCGCTATTGTTGTAATAATTTTTGGCTTTAAATCAGCATATTCAGTTGTTTTATATGCTTCAGCACTAAAAAAGTCCTGCACAATAGCATTTGCCTTTTTAGACGATTCTTTCACAAATGAACTGTCAGCAGGATCAATCCCAACCTTAATCATATGATCTGGGACATAATCAAACATTGTGCCGTCGTTACATGCAATGTCTAAAAATACATCGCCCTCTTTGGTATCAATGGAGTCAAGACAAGAAACTGCCACTTCCTTGAGCTTTTGCTTCATTGTATCATTGATACCGGACCTGTACCAGTATTTTCCATACATTTCTTCTGGTGGAAGAATGCTATCCAATTGAAGTAAGCCGGATTCGGTGCATAACCTCATCTTAAGTTCGCCGATGCCAGTGCGTGGTGCGTTTCCATCGGGCGTAAAGTCTGACATTTGAAGTTCTCCTAAGTTAAAAACTTCAATTGTTTCCTTGCCAGAAATTCTACATTTCATTTGTTTCTCCATTATACATTATCCAAAATAATTTCACTTATAAAATCAACTTGTTTATCACTAAGGTTCTGATGACAGGGAACATAGAGCCCTTCTTTGTGAACCTTAGTGGCATTTGGTAAGTCTACCTTTTCATATCTCGTATACCAAAACGGATGCTCTTGTATAGAACCACAAATTAGCGGTCTACATTCTATGTTATTCTCAACAAGGGTTTTAGCAATCTCAGTCCTGTTTTTGTGAAGCAACCCAAACGCTAAAGATGACACTGGGCTGGTGTCGCTTTGTTGTATCCAAACGTGATCTTTGAGTCTATTAGCAAATCTATCATAATTTTTACTTCTATTGGCAACATAAGAATCGATCTTTTTTAGTTGATTTCTGCCAACATAAGCACTTAAATCTGTATTTCGTATGTTCAGCCCAGGAAAGACAAAATAATAATTTTCTAAAAAGGGGTCATTCATTTCATATTTCATAAAAGTTTTCTCCCTATAATTTGAATCATTATCTCGCAACCATCCGTGAGAGCGCAAAGAAAGCATTATATTGTATAACTCATTATCATCAGTTGTAACCATGCCACCCTCAATGGTTGACATTGCATGTCCGTAAAAAAACGAATGAGTGCTTGCTAATCCAAAAGTTCCAAGTTTCTTGCCGTTAAGCATACTGCCATAAGCCTCACAAGTATCTTCAACTAATAATATATCATACTTTTCACAGATTTGTAATATTCGTTTCATTTTATTTGAATGACCCAAAACGTGAACCAAAATTGCCAAGGCTGGTCTGTGCTGTTCGCACAATTTTTCAAAATGATCTACGTCCAATCCTAAATCGTCTTTGTCAGCGTCACATAAAATGGGTGTCATTCCAAATTGAATCATAGGTGATACAGTTGTAACCCAACTGATTGCTGGAACTATAACCTTTTGGTTTCTAAGTCTACCCGAATAAAGTAAAGCCAGCACTACTAATAAATTGGCTGATGATCCCGAATTTACAAAAACAGAATGCTTGCCTCCAAGCCAGGTAGACCACTCTTTTTCAAATGCTACGGTTTGTTCACCCTTAGTATATCGGTCACCAGAATTAAGCCAGTCAACAAGACTGCTGATATCTTTATCATCAATTATTTTTTCTGCTAACTTAAT
>JABHTA010000274.1 GCA_018669945.1 Flavobacteriales bacterium | reverse complement strand
TCTAATAACGCCAAAATATTTGGAAATAATTCTTCGTGATAACCAAAATCTCCGTTTCTAAATTCGTCAATAGCTTTTTGTTTTTCCCAACCTTGAATAGCCATTCTGTATACAGCTATAGCAGCTCCTGTTCTATCAGCGCCATGCCAGCAATGAATAAGAACTGGTTTCTCAGCTCGTTTTATTTCCTGTAAAGCAGTTAAAAGGTTATTGTAGGAAATATCGGTCGATTTTATTGGGACGTAAACCGATTTCAGTTCACTTCGTTTCAATTCTTTTTTGTCTTGATGGTAGCTCCTAAAATTGATAATGGTTTTTATGCCGAGTTCTTGTAGTTCAGCCATACCTTTGACAGAAGGCTGCTCAGATCGATATAAATCACTACTGACTTTATATAGATTTTCGAGTGAAGTTGATTCTATTTTTACGGCCCAAGAAGCCGGTCTTTCATCATCAACAAAAGAGGATGTAGTGGTAATAAAAAGAACAATTGCAATAGTTATTCTCATTATATAGCTCCTTTTTTTATCGTTTCGATAACAGAGGGATCTAATAATGTTGAAGTATCCCCTAGATTTGAAGTGTCGCCTTCTGCAATTTTTCTTAGAATTCTTCGCATAATTTTACCTGAACGTGTTTTTGGTAAACCAGGTACAAATTGAATTTTATCTGGTTTTGCGATTGGTCCAATAATATCGGTAACTTTTGCTAATATTTCTTTGCGAGTTGTATCGTTAACGGCTTTATTTGTTTCCATTATACAATAAGCATAAATTCCCTGCCCTTTAATATCATGTGGATACCCAACAATTGCGGACTCAATAACGGCTTCATGTTCGTTAATCGCATTTTCAACTTCAGCAGTTCCCATCCTGTGTCCAGAAACATTTATTACGTCATCTACACGCCCGGTAATTCGATACATTCCATCTGCGTCTCTTTTGCAGCCGTCTCCCGTAAAATACTTACCTGGATATGTCGAGAAGTAGGTTTGTCGGCAACGTTCATGGTCGCCCCATAAAGTTCTTAGCATAGAAGGCCAAGGGTATTTAATGCAAAGATTTCCTTCAACATCATTTCCAAAAATTTCTTCTCCATCTGCATCGACTAAACAGGGTTGAATTCCTGGTAATGGAAGCGTTGCATAAGTGGGTTTAAGCTCAGTAATGCCGGCAAGGGGAGATATCATCATTCCTCCAGTTTCGGTTTGCCACCAAGTATCTACAATAGGACAATTTTGTTTCCCAATATGCTCGTTGTACCATTCCCAGGCCTCAACATTAATGGGTTCACCAACGGAGCCTAAAACTCTAAGGGAGCTTAGGTCATAATTGTTTACGAAATCGATGTCGCAGGCCTGAAGCGCCCGTATTGCAGTAGGGGCAGTGTAAAATAGATTGACTTTATGTTTCTCAACCACCTCCCAAAAACGCCCCGCATCGGGGTAGGTTGGTACACCTTCGAACATAACCGTTGTAGCGCCAGCCAATAATGGTCCGTATACTATATACGAATGGCCTGTAATCCAACCAATATCTGCAGTGCACCAATATATATCATCTTCTTCGCATTGGAATACGTTCTTAAATGAATACTCAGCATAAACCATATATCCGCCAATGGTATGTTGAACTCCTTTTGGCTGGCCGGTTGAGCCAGATGTGTATAAGATAAAAAGGCTGTCTTCAGCGTCCATTTCTTCAGCGTCACAGCTTAAATCTATGCTGGCTAACTCATCATGAAGCCAGACGTCTCGGTCTTGTTTCATAGATACTTCACTGTTAATTCTCTTAAGGATAATTGACTTTTTAATCGAAAGACAATTTTCTAGCGCTTCATCAGCAATAGTTTTTAGGTCGATTGTTTTTGCACCACGAAAACCTCCATCTGCTGTTACTAGAATGTTACATTGAGAATCGTTAATTCTTTCAGCTAGGGCCTTAGCAGAAAATCCTGCAAAAACCACCGAGTGTATTGCGCCAATTCTTGCACATGCTAAAACAGCGATTGCTAATTCGGGCACCATTGGCATATAAAGGCAGATTCTATCTCCTTTTTTACCCCCGTTTTTCTTCAGTACGTTGGCAAATTTACAAACCCTATCATGTAGTTCATTATAGGTAATGTGAATAGCAGGTTTATTC
Organism: Flavobacteriales bacterium; assembly: GCA_018669945.1. Taxonomy (GTDB): domain Bacteria; phylum Bacteroidota; class Bacteroidia; order Flavobacteriales_G; family NORP312; genus NORP312. Next base: position 1,024 of record JABHTA010000274.1, on the reverse strand, counting down.
GGTTCGTTGGGTTCCCAAAGAATGGCAGTTTTCTCACCACGTTCTTCTAAATGACGATCCAAGCAGTTTTCGGTAATGTTTAGCTTACCCCCTTTAAACCACTCAACTTTTGGTTCATCGAAATTCCATTCTAGTGTTTTGTTCCATTTCTTTTTCCATTGAAATGTCTCTGCCTGTTTAGCCCAAAATTCTTCTGGGTTAGAAACACTTTTTGAGTATTCGGATTGATACTCCTCGAACGAATTTATTTTTTGAATCATTGTAACGGCTTATAATAAACCAAAGATAATGATTCGAATCTTATTTCGAAAGAAGCTGTGAGAGGCTTTTATCTATCCACGAAAGTTGATTCAGTTTGTTGGAGTTTTGCACAAAATAATATGACAATATAGATATGATTATTCCGATAATAGAACCAACCACGACATCACGTAAGTAATGTTGCGATAGGTACATGCGCGAGTAACCAACCATGAAACTGGCAATAAAAAACAATAGCCCGAGAGCTTTGTTTTTTAAGCAAATAGCCAAACTAAAAAACATGGTAAACGCGGCAGCGGTGTGGCCAGAAGGAAAACTCATATTTGTGTGGAGATGTACTCCATTAACAGTATGCCAATCGGATAATTGAGAGAAGAATACCATTGGTCGTTCGGTATCCGAAAAAAGTAGCTTTTTGAGAAGATAAACAACAATGGAATTGGTCACTAATGCAAAAGAAAACACGATAGTCCATCGGTAACGAATAATGAGTGTTAATATAAGGAGGAGTACAATACTGACTCCTTCTGCTAAGGTTGTAGAATATTTAAAAACCCAATCAAAAAACGGATTATGTAGCCGGTTAATAGCCAATTGAATATCGGTTTTTTCTAGAAACAACAAAATGACAATAGAAAACGTGAGTAACGATATGTACGGAAATATAAACCAGGGATTAGAATTTAGTATTGTTTTAAGGTTTTTCATTGGGCGAATAATATTGCAAAAATAGGGTCTTTTAAGTAAATTAGCGGATTCATTA
>JABHTA010000272.1 GCA_018669945.1 Flavobacteriales bacterium | reverse complement strand
GCTTCTCTCTGTTCATTTGCTATCCGATCAGCTTCTACTTGGGCTGCTGCTGCTTGGGCTAGTTTATCAGCTTCTGCTTTGTCCGCTAATTCTTTGGCTAATCGTTCCTCTTCTGCTTGCACTGCCTCAGCTTCTCTCTGTTCATTTGCTATCCGATCAGCTTCTACTTGGGCTGCTGCTGCTTGGGCTAGTTTATCAGCTTCTGCTTTGTCCGCTAATTCTTTGGCTAATCGTTCCTCTTCTGCTTGAGCTGCTTCTAACTCTTTCTGTTCGTTTGCTAACCGAGCAGCTTCTGCTTGGGCGGCTGCTTTGGCTAATCGTTCCTCTTCTGCGGCTTTCATGTCTGCTAATCGTTTCGTCTCTGCTTCTTCAGCAAGTCTTTTCTCTTCAGCCACTGCTTTTAAACGGGATTCTTCAGCAGCTTTCTCTTCTGCCAATCGCTTCACTTCAGCCTCTTTAGCTAATTTTTTCTCTTCTGCCGCTTTGGCAAGTAAATCATCAATTTTCTTTATTTGATCTTTAGGCAATTTCTCGTTTGGCTTTACTCCAATCGCTGCAGTATATCCAGCCTTTGCACCAGCATAATCCTTCGCCTTAAATTTAGCATCAGCGCGTGCCACAAGATCGTCAAACTCATCTTCTTTTGCCGCTTCTGCTGCTTGCGCAGCATCTGCTTCTTTAGCCTTTAATTCCGATTCAGCCAATTTACCAGCAGCATAGCTATCACCCCCCTTCGCCTCCAAGGCTATGGTATAATTAGCAATCGCCTCTAAGTAATTTGAAACTCCTAAAGCTTTATCTGCTGCAGCAATGGCCCGTTTATAATTTTGTTCGGCAATTTTCTGAGCTTCTAATTTATCCGCTAAGTCGGACTGAAGCTGTGCAAGTTCTTCACGAATAGATTTCGTGTATTTAGCGTCATAATCGAATCCGTTATCAGCTTCTACATAAAATATTTTACCAACGGGTTTGTCAAGAATAGATACATCTAGACCTTCCATCGTTTTAAATAAACCCACTTGCCAGCCACCAAACTCGAAACCAAATTCCGCCTCATCTTCAGGAACGCCTTTTGTGCTTACACTAATTTTTTTCGACACATAACCTATCTTAGAAAACTCGATGATATACTCATGATTCATCATTAATTCGAAGCCAAATTTACCGGATGCATTAGTTACAATAGAACCAGATTCATCTCCGTCTTCATATACAGTAACTGTGGAACCCACTAATTTTGATTTTCCTTCTTTAACTGTTCCGTCAACAAACAGAATATACTGCCCTTGCGCAAAGCAACTCACGCTTAAAAAGCTAACTATTACAAGTACTAAAGCCCTAAGAATAAAGGACTTTATTTTTGATAATATGTAGATTTTAAAAATCACTTTAATCGAAATCTATCAGCAACTTTAATGCCAATTTGTCTATTGCAAAAGTATATCTTTTTGTTTAAAAAAGGATGTAATCCCTTGCAAATCGGACTATTCAGAGTAAACCACAATACCAAAAAACCTTCTTTAATTATCAAGTTCTTATCTTTAGATATTTGTAATGCCGCAAATATTTTATCCGTTAAATATACGTACGGAATATCGGTTCGCTCAATCAAAATGTGTGAGACTCACCATTTTTACCACAAGGATTAAGTTCATAACTTAAGTACTCAATATGTTGTTTATCAACTAATTATAATATATTATCTTTAGTAAAACATTAGTGTATAACAACAAGTCATTACTTAATATCCAAGCTCTAGCAAACTCGAAGATTAATTTGTCGATCGGTTGTTTCAAAGCGGATAAATTCCTGTCATTCTACCCTAAAACACAATTAACTTTCGTTTTTCATTCCGAATAAAAAGTAAACGTGCCTGGAATAATACCTACCTTAAAATTAGCGATTTCTATACCGTCAAATGCGTAACGATATATTTGACCTTCCTGCACATAATCTCTTGCATCAGAAATATATATATCCCCAGTTTTCGGGTCAATTCCTAGCCCATAAAACGTTCTATTACCAGGAGAAACTAAAACAGAAGAGGGCAAACTACTGTCTGAAATGCTCATTGCCGCTATTCCTTGGTTAATAAAATAAAGGATTGAACCATCTCCATTAATTTCTAAATTTCGAGGAGAATCTTGAATATCTTCAAATTGGAATATTGTTAGTATAGAAAAATCTGAAGTAGATATACTAATAAGCTCAGCTTTTTCTTCTTCAAAGCCACCATCACAAAGCACCCACAATTGATCATTCCCATCTAATGCTAAGCTATTCGGAGATTTTCCTATGTTAATCGTTTCAATTATGACATCAGTATTAATATCAACAATTTGTATCACATCTAAATCACGATTCACTGTAAATATCCTTTCATTATATAGTACTAAATCCTCGTTCCATCCTCCTGTTTGAATGGTTGAAACAACAGAATCGAGTTCCAAATCAATAACGTAGATTTTATTCCCATATAAAGAAGTTAGATAAGCCTTGCTTGCGCTTACCTGTTTAATAAAACGTGGCGAGTTTACAGAAGTAATTTCTCCTATTTTTTCGAAAGTGGTCAAATCAACAATCACCACTTTGTCAGAATTATTGACAGTCAAATACCCATTACCGTTAATTGCCGCAAGAGACATTGCTATATCTCCAACCAAATTTTCATTATTAGCAGTTTGGTAGATTTGATTCTGAACGGTACTGCTTTCGATGTCGTAGAGAGACAAGCTAGCATTGCCCCACCCAAAATTACCTTCATTTACTATGAAAAGCTTTGTTGCAACATTTAAATCTAACGAATCGCTAGGACATTCAACACACTGCGGCCCAATCTCTCTTTCTTTATTGCAATTTACGAGGAGAACAACTAAAATAAATATATATCCAATCTTACTCATTTATTGAAATCGTAGCGGAGTGTCAAAACATAATTCCTTCCTGGCATTGGCCTCCAAGCAATTGCTTGATATTGTCTATCAAATAAATTATGAATAGAGAATCTCACCAAGAGCTTGTTTTTATTTAAAATTACTTGCTTCCCAATCGAAAGACTAGAAAGTGAATAGTTTGGCATGTACCAGTTGTTATCTGTGGCAATGTATCTTCTGTCGGTAAAATTGTAATTAAACCTTGCTTCAAACTTCCTATACACAGCTGAAAAATTCAGTTTGCATGAATGTACTGGAACGTAAATTAACTGTTTTCTCGTTTCTTCATCAATAGAGGATGTATATGCATAAAACATGTTTGCATCAAGTTGTAATCCTTTTGATTTATACTTTATTGATAAGCTAGTCTCGAACCCTTTATTCTCCACCTTTTGCTTGTTTTCTGTTGTCCAGAAAGAGCCTGATATTGTATCTTGTGTCCATAATATCCAATTTTCAATTTTTGAATAAAATCCAGTAATTTCAGTTGACACAGTTATTAATTCCTTAATTGATTTAAGAATCATTAGTCCTGATTCTCCGTTCCAACCAGATTCAGGCAGTAAATCTAAATTCCCTATGGAGCCATCACCGTTCCAGTACAACTCATTTAATGCAGGGTAACGATAGCTTCTCGCACCATTTAATTTAATATACATGCCTTTTAGCACTTCATAGTTTAAACCCAAAGAAGGTTGTAGAGGTGATATATTGCTGCTTATAAAATCCTCACGAACTAAACCATGAAATAAAAGCCGCTCTGCTACTTTTTTTCTAACAGAAACCATTCCTGATAATTTGGATTGCGAAATTTCATCTGAATAATTGGTTGAGATAGCATAATCTATATCAGCATTGAATGTTGCTTGAATAAACCAACCCAACAGATCATATTTGTACTTAACCTGTGACCGAACCGAATTAATTTCGAACTTCGTATATACATGGGATAAAGAATCTGCATATCTTAAACGTTCATATAGATAAGCAAACTTCAAGCTTAGTAATGATTTAGATTTAATTCTAGACCATTCTAACAAGCTACGAAAGGAATCGTCTTTAAGGTTTTGAAAAGATGATTGTTCAGATGTTACCAGCTTAGGAAGGTTTCTATCGCTATTAAGATAATTGTACTTCAGCGAAATCGTATTAGACTGATTAGCTTTATAATACAGGTTTTGGAAGAAGTTGAATTGAGCGAGCTCTCCATTCTCTTGTTTTTCTTTCGGATTCCCTTCAACGGCAATATTGATGTACTCAAAATTATTTTTAGCAGAATTTGCAGAGAAACCAGACTGAAGTTGGAATTTTTCGTTGCCAACATCAACTCTCCCATTCCCGGAATAGTTACCAAAACTTGCCAATCCAATATTTATAACTCCCTTTAATTTGTTATTCCAATTTTCTGAGTTATTTAACTGTAGGGCACCGCCCAAGCCACCGCTCCCATCTTCTAGGCTACTCAAGCCATAATGAATTTCTGCTGCATCAAACGTTGTTACAGGTAGTAAAGAAAAATCGTTTTGACCTAAAATTGGAGAGGTAATCGAAATTCCGTTCCAGAACAACTGAGTGTGAGAAGCTCCTGTACCTCTTATTGACAAGCTAGCCAAAGAACCACTGCCGTATGACTTAACAAAAACAGGAGTTTCGTTTAGTAACATATCAGATAACTTACCGGATTGGTAGTGGCCCAAAATAGACGAATCTAGAATTTGCTTTTTATACGGAGCTTCCACAGAAACTTTAGTTGCCGCGATTTCAAACTCAGAAATGGTAATCGTATCGGTAAGCTTTTGACTAATACAAAGTCCTGGAATGCTGCCCAGTAAGAATAATAATATTGCCGGTTTAGAGCTTAACAAAACGTTGAGTTATGGTTTCATCTCCCAACACCAATTCAATGAAATAAACTCCAGAACTTAATTCCTGTATCGAAATAGTCTGTCTAAGCGTTGTCCCTTTTTTAATTAAGTTGCCAGAAAGAGTGTAAATACCATAGGCTTCCGCCCTGCTCGGGATGTTTAATATATTTATCGTAGGGTTTGGGAAAACTTGAAGTCGAGTATTTGAAGCTTGGAACTGTTTAAAGCCAGTTACATCTCCTATAGCGGCAACGGCATCTAAATCGAAACCAGAGCTTGGAAAAGCTGTTGGCCATGGATCGTTAATTATATTTTCTTCTGAATCGTAATTCGCGAAAGTTGAATCGATACTGCCAACAACATCAATTACTCTAACATAAGAGATTGAATCAATGTTTAATCCAGCAATGAAATCTAGCTCTTGAAAATCGAAAGGGGTTCCGAATGTCGCTCTGTACTTACCTGCTAGATTATATATATTGGTTGGATCCAATATCCCAAATCCATTTACTTGTATATCAGTGTTGGTCAAAGAAACTGAAGGAAATCGGAAATAATTTACTCCATCCGAACTTATTTCTACATGTGCTAATTCAAGGAAATCACCACTAAAACTATTTTCAAAAACCGCAATGTCAGGACCTATTGTGTTTTGAATAGGGTTACTAAAAAATAATGTAGCTATTCCGCCATCACCAATACTTACAACGCTTCCATCTGATTCATTTTCACCTGCTGATTGGTCTCCAACAAAAGCCAGCCCTAGAGCCGAATCGGAAACATCTTGATAACCACGGACAACTGAGCACGTTTCGGCCCAATCGATAATTGTGTATGAATTATTTTTTATGGCTTTAGACCCAGTTTGGCCTGCAGCTGGAGCATAAGGCCCTTGCTGTGCAAAACTCAACAATGGCGATAAGATTGTTATGATTAAAATTCTTCTCACTTATAGTTTAATCAGCTTTACAGTATATGTTTTGCGAG
>JABHTA010000271.1 GCA_018669945.1 Flavobacteriales bacterium | reverse complement strand
TCTGACGATGGCCGTACAATGTTTATTTATACAAACGAGAATAAAGATGGAAACATCTATAAATCACATAGAAAAATTAACTCTTTCGGAGAACCTGAAAAATTAGGCGATCATGTTAATACAAAAAAATTAGAATCTGCTGCTTGTATCTCCCATGACGAAAGCTTACTGTTCTTTTCTAGCAAGATGGATGGGGGTTATGGAGGTTTAGACTTATACATGACTCGCAAACTTCCTTCAGGCGAATGGGCTTTGCCGCAAAATTTAGGTCCAAATATTAATACTGAATTTAACGAAGACTTTCCGACACATTCGATCGATGATCAAACCTTATACTTCTGTTCTGAAGGACATGAAAATATCGGGGGATTCGACATATTTTCAGCAGAATGGGACCCCAATAACAACAAATGGTCTATTCCCAAAAACATTGGCTATCCAATTAATACTCCTGATGATGAGCGTGTAATCTCGTTCACAGAAGACGGTCACCATGCCTACATTTCTGCTGTTAAGAAAGGTGGTGAAGGAGATCTAGATATTTACAGAATTACTCTTAACGACAATCTTCCTCAAGCAATAGTGAAACTTAATTTGATAAATGAAACAGGTGGAGCATGTACAAATGGCTTAGTTTCCATGTATGACCAATATGATGACATTGTGGGAAAATACAACACAAATACTGGAAGCTATTTACTTATTGTTCCTGTTGGAAAATTTTACTTACATATAGAAGCTGATGGTATGAAATATCATGTAGAGGAATTTAACCTCACCATTGCTGATGTGGAAGCAAATCCCATGATGTTTAAAGAAATAATTCTAAAAAAGCCCAATTAACGTGAATATTAAGTTAACTAGACCTATAGCCTGTTTCGACCTAGAAACAACTGGTATTAATGTGGCGACTGATAGAATTGTTGAGATATCTATTCTACGGGTTCAACCTGATGGAAACAAGGATTCTCTAACAAGACGTATCAATCCAACCATTCCGATTAGCAAAGAATCATCTGAAGTACACGGGATTTATGAAGCTGATATTTCGAATCAACGCACATTTAAAGAATTAGCACCAGAAATCATCGAATTCCTTGATAATTGTGATTTATCTGGTTTTAACTGCAATCGATTCGATGTGCCACTGTTTATGGAAGAGATTCTGAGATCAGGACATGAATTTGATATCGAAACAAGAAAAATTATTGACGTTCAAACTATTTTTCATAAAATGGAAAAAAGAACACTCGAAGCGGCTTATAAATTCTATTGCGACAAAACTTTAGAAAACGCTCATAGTGCAGAAGCTGATACTACTGCTACTTTCGAGATTCTTGATGCACAAATTATTAGATATAACGGCTTAGTTAATGATATAGATAGCTTAGCTGCATTTTCTACTTTTCATAAAAATATAGACTTAATGGGGCGAATCGTAGAAAATGAGGACGGAATTGCCATTTTCAACTTTGGAAAAAACAAAGGTCGATCCGTAGAAGACATTTTATTAAACGAACCTGGTTACTATGGCTGGATGATGAATGGTGACTTTCCATTGTACACTAAAAAAGTACTATCAGATATTAAACAAAGAATTGGGTAATGAAGATAATCTGTATTGGTAGAAATTACGCTGAACATGCAAAAGAGCTCGATAACCCTCTACCGAAAAAACCTTTATATTTTTTAAAACCGGACTCTGCAATACTTCCCAAGAATAATCCTTTTTTTATTCCTGAATTTTCCAAAGAAATTCACTACGAATTAGAAATTGTTCTTAAAATTAATAGAATCGGTAGGCATATTGAAGCCCGATTTGCACATAAATATTTCGAAGAAATCGGTTTAGGGATTGACTTTACGGCTAGAGATATTCAACAACAATGTAAAGAAAAAGGTCACCCTTGGGAGAAAGCCAAGGGTTTTGATGGCTCTGCTCCTCTTGGAGAATTGGTGAATAAAAGCGAATTTTCAAATCTGGCAAATATTAACTTTTCTCTTACTCAAAATGGCGTAACAAAGCAGAAAGGAAATACCGGTGACATGATTTTTTCTTTTAACGAAATTATTTCATATGTTTCTAAATTTATGACTCTTAAAATTGGGGACTTAATTTATACAGGAACTCCTGCAGGTGTTGGCCCTGTTAGTCAAAATGATTTGCTTGAAGGTTTTATTGAAGATAAAAAAATGCTCTCCTGCAGAATTAAATAAGCCATTAACACCGCTTGGTGTATAATTTCAATAACTCACGCACTTCCAAATACCTCTTGAACCTATTTTTGGTTTCGTGATGAAGCTCTTCAATATTATTATAATAACGGGACTAATCTCCGCTTCTTCGTTTGTCAGCAAATACAACAAGGCGTATGAGAAAAAATTTAATACCGTGCGGGACAAATTGGGTCAAGGTAGAACTGGAGAAGCTTATATTCTCCTCAAGGAACTTTACAAGATTGACTCCACAAATCATTACACAAACTATTTAATGGGCGTTTGTTATACTGAACAAAACATAATCACTGAACAATCAATTAAGCATTTAGAATTTGCAAAAGATAGCATTATTGAAGAATACAAATACATTCCCTATAACGAAACTAGAGCTCCAATTTTTGCTTGGTACTACCTAACTAAAGCTTATAGTCAGAACGGATATTGTGAAAAAGCACGATGGGCAAAAAGTGAGTTTTTAAAATATAATACCGACTTTACTGGGAACTCATTTTTCTTAAACAACATTCAACAGTTTATGATTGATTGTGAAAAAAACAAAGCTATTCTTAGAAACAAAAAAAGAAAGGAAAGTGTCGTAACAAAGCCCATTACTTACTCAGTAATGCAGCCTTTATATGGAGTTCAAGTAGGGGCGTTTACTGATTTAGTGCCTATTAGAGAGGAATTCGATAACCTAAAAAATGTTGAGGCATTTCTAGACAAAGAAGGCACATTGCGTTACGTTGTTGGCCATTTTAGCACAAAAAGTCAAGCAAAATCCTTATTGGAAGTCATAAAGGCAACGGGATATCAAGATGCTTTTATTGTTGACGTTAACGAGCAGAAGCGTTTTTCTAACGAAGTAATTATCGTTGACAACATGTCGTTCAAAACACATATTACAGGCGATGTAGAGTATCGTGTTCAGATTGGTGCTTTTAAAGATTCTATTCCTACTGAACTAGCCCAAATCTATCTTAAAGTAGACAACATTATTGAAGTTGAAGATAACGGACTAACGCTGCTTCAAGTCGGTCATTGGTCGCTATATAGTGATGCTTTGTACAAAAGGTCAAAACTTAAAGATTTAGGCATTCCAGGACCTTTCATCGTGGCTTATGATAATAAACAAAAATTATCAGTTAAGG
>JABHTA010000270.1 GCA_018669945.1 Flavobacteriales bacterium | reverse complement strand
TCTTAACTTTATTTCATTGAAGAATGCTGTTTACTTTGATTCTCTTTTTCAAGTTTCACAGTACGAAGAAAGTACAGGCTTGTTAAAAGCATCTATCAGACAGAATTTTAGATTTAAGAAGTTGTATTTTAATGCAAGTTTACTTTACCAAAAGATACTAGGAAAAGATGTTTTTCGGATACCTGAATTGACATTATTTAGTTCACTTTATTTTGAATCTTTTTTATTTCAAAAGGCGACATTGATAAGACTAGGGGTAGATTTTTATTATAACACTGCATATTATGCCAATGGATATTTTCCTATGTATAGGAGTTTTTATATACAAGATGAAAAGAAAATTGGAAATTATCCATATTTTGATTTATATATAACAGCGCAAATAAAGAAGGCCAGAGTCTATGCTAAAATTAGTCACATTAATTCTGGTTTCTCGGGTAATACTTATTATGCTTCGCCCCATTATCCAATGGCAGATAGGATGTTACGCTTGGGTGTGGATTGGACTTTTTGGGATTAAATACTTAACCAATAAACAAATTTAAAAACTATTGCTCGATTTCTTTTTCCTTTTCTTAAATCTATGTTTGTGTTCATTTGCGTGTAGTATTCATTATGTTTAAATGAAGTTAATGCATTGTAGTTATCTGTATAAACTAGATAGATATCTGACATTGGTCGGAACCGCCATTGTAGACGACTATTGATATTAAAGTTTTGTGCTTGTGAATTAAATTGGACAAAAGTTGACCAAAATAGATTTTTGGTAAATGATAGCTCAAGCTTTGGTCCGATTAGAAAAATAGTTGCATTTTGATATTGTTCAGGCATTCTAATTTCATTTAAAGAAAACTTCATAGATAATATGCCCCATGGTTGTTGGCGGTAAGCTAATGCCCCCTCAAATGCGAAGCGCTTTCCTATATAATGTTTACCGTAATGAATTTTAATATTTCCGTTCACTCTTTTTCTTCTATCTGAGCTGTATTTCATCATTGCATTTCGATATCTGTAAATTCCTGACGGAATCGGATTGTTTCCTGAAAAAGTTACATCGGTTGCATATAGAAGTCTTGTAAACATTTCATGATAATGCAGCTCGAATACGCTAGTGTTTTGAAACTTTATTTTATAATGAGGCATAATGAGTAGGTCCGAAGTTCTGAAGGATGAGTCTGCAAAGAAATTGATGTATAGTTTTGGCCCATGATTGTTTATAGGTCCACGTTTGGGGTAAAACTTGCGTTCAATACTCGGTTCAAGTCTCCAGTAAGTTCGATTTGATCGCTGAACGAAACCCACTTCAGCGTTGTAATTTTCGCCCACATATTCATGGTTCCAATGAATATTCCATTTTTGAGTATTGTACATAAGCCAGCTGGCGTGTGCTCCTGATCTTTTTTCTTGATTATTATAGAATGAGTGATGATAGAATATTTTGCCCATCCATTTATTATCGGCTGATGCTAAGTTGTAATCTAACCCTACAATTCTGTTATAATTGTTTTGTGGTACATTCTCAGTTTGAAAGGATTGTTTGTTAACGATAATAGCACCGATAAAAGACCTTTTAAAAACTTTACGTTGCGCTGCGGCTACGGTAAAATTATCGGGATTTAAAGTTAAAGTGTCAATCATATTAGAATCAGATAATTCTAACAGTTGAGATTTTGCTGTTTGTATATTCATTAAACCGATTCTCCAATTTTCATTAATCTTACCGCTTAAGCGCAAACCACCAATTATAGGAACAGCTCTCCCTTGATTTAATCCGATTTGCCTTGAAAAGAATGGACGGATTTTACTAAAGCCAAACTGACCAAATAAATCACTATTTTCGATAAAAAATTGTCTTTTCTCTGGGTAAAATAGGTTGAATCGCGTAAGGTTAGTCTGTTGAGCGTCTACTTCTACTTGCGAAAAATCAGGATTAATGGTTATATCAAGGTTGAGGGAGGATGTTACGGCGACTTTAGCATCTAATCCTCCGTTTAAATTAAAATTTGAAGTATCGTTATCAAAATCGGCACTATACTCGGTTATGCCGTATGGAATAATGGATAGGTTAACTCCAGCTTTTTTAGGTGCTTCGTCCCAATTTAGCTTGCCTGAGAATGCCATGGTTGCGATATTGAAATTTCTTGGAACTGGTGACCAAGCAGAGTTCTCATTTCTTTTAAGGTCATTACGAGAAAAGTTAATTCCCCATATCGGTATACCTTCATTATATCGTATTGTTTTAAATGGAATCGCCATTTCAACGATCCATTTATTTTGATCTCTAGTTACTTTTGAAAACCATTTATTATCCCAGGCAGTTGTTACACCTCTACTTCCGCCATTTTGTAGTAGCCCCTCTCGTTGCACCCCCATTGGATTAACAGCGAAACTAAAGCCATTTGTTTGATCTCCAAATGGATCAAGAAAAACAGCGAATGCATCACTAATTGGATATGAAAAATCTCTTTTAAGAGATTGAATCACATATTTCCCATCTAATTCGTCAAAACAGATTGCACCGACATAAATAAAGTTCTCATCATATGTTATTCTAACCTCCGTTTTGGTTTGGGCCAATGAAGTATCATACGGAAATTGTTGGTAAAAATCTTTCGCTATTTCAGCATCATTCCAGTCGTGTTCATCCAATACACCATCTAGATTGATTTCTCCTTTAGCTTTTTTAATTGAAAGGTTAGGTTTTTCTTCTTGACCAACTGAAGTTAAGGAAAATAGTAAGGCAATTATTAGTACGTAATTTTTCACGAGTCAAATTTACTCTTGCTCTTAATTAAACTAGCTTTTGTAAATTAATTTTGTTGACAATAATATGTAGAAACAAAAAAGGTATTGTTTAATACGGGTATTTTGCTCCCATATATTTTAGAAATTAATTCGCTATAATTTCTAATTCAGTTCTTCTATTTTCTTGACGCCCTGTAGAGGTATTATTGTTCGCAACTGGTTGCGAAGGACCATATCCTTTTGCCGTCATTCGACCTCCCGATATACCTTTATTAGCAACATAAGTCATAACTGCTTCAGCTCTTTCTTGAGAGAGTTTTGTATTTAATTTGTCAGAACCCTGATTATCTGTATGCCCAGAAATTTCAATCTTAAGTCTAGGAACATCGTTTAGCAATTTTACTAATCGATCTAATTCCGGATATGACTCATCAGTAACTGTAGAAGATCCCGTAGCAAAGAATACATTTCTTAAAGCAATCTTACTTCCAATCTCAATGTTTTTTAGTTCAATTGTTTTATCAATCATATTAAATGCTCCATCAGAAGGTAAGTTGAAATTTTCTGAATGAAACAGGTAATTAGTCTTTTTTACTGAAATACCGTAATTTGTTCCAGCTGGAAGAGATAATAAAAATTTACCTGTGACACTATTAGATTTAAAAGTTGATATTGTTTTGCCATTAGCATTGTCAACTATTTCTAGTGATGCTTCAATTGTTTTACCTGTTATTGCATCAACTACTTTTCCTTTGAATACGGTTAAACTTTTTTGGTCCACTTTGACCTCTTTTGCAATTGTTTTGTCTTTAATAGGTTTAGCAATACTTGCTAATAAGTAATCTTCGGAATCAACAATTACTTGTTTTTCTTGTCCCCAGAAAGTTACTTTATAAATATCGGTACCACCTGATCCGCCTTCTCTGTTTGAAGAAATATAAGCGTATTTTCCATTTGCCGTAGCAGCAAAGAACTGATCGTCATATGGAGTATTAATTGGGTAGCCAAGGTTAATTGGGTCTCCCCATTGTTTTAGCTCATCTTTATATGAAACAAAAATATCAGTCCCCCCCATAGAGTTATGTCCTTGAGAGCTGAAATACATTATTTCTCCGCTTGGGTGAATATAAACTGACTCTTCATGGAATTTAGAATTTAGTTTATGGCTCACACTTTTTCCTTCTCCCCACTTGTTGTCGTACTGCACCATCAACCCAGAAAAATCAATATTTCTATTACCTCTCTTGTCGGTAATGTAATGAACTTTAATATCTAATGGTTCGTAACATGCGAAAGTTGTATTCTGATTTTTTTTAACTATGTAAGACATCTTTGCATGAGGAGCTCCCCAATTAATTCCATTTAATGCACTCTCATATATGGTAGACGATCCGTCATCATCAGTTTTCCATAATAGTAGTCGTTGTCCGTCATAGGCTAATGCTGATGCAGCTTCATCGTGTTCGGTATTTAATGGAGCACCAACATTTTTAGGAGAGGACCATTTTTTGCCATCCCAATTAGATTGGTAAATGTCTGAGTCATAAATCCCATTTTTCGGTGTATGGCTATTTTTTCTTCGAGAATTAATGATTAAAGTTTCTCCATCGACAGATAGAGAAGGAGAGAAGTCATCTTCAGCGGAATTTACCTCTGTAACGTTGTCAACCCATACACGTTTCTCATCAGCCATAATTTCTTCACCATATTTACATTCTTTCTTGTATTTAGACATCAGTTTTTTATACTCTTCAACGTATTTGTTTTTAGCGTTTTCCTCGAAAGTTTTATAATGGCTTTTCGCATCCTTAAATTCTCTTTGTAATTGAAGCGTTTGTCCATAAATAAAATAAAGAAATGGATCAATATCTGCGTTTAATTTATAGGCTTTGTTTGCGTATTCAATTGCTTTATATTTTTCGTTAGTATATAAATAGCAATTTGCAATGTTCATGTTGTTTCTAGCAGAGTTTGCGTTGAATTTTTGTGCTTCTAGATAAATATTTAATGCTTTGATAAAATTATCTCCAGGGTTAGTAACAAGGGCTACCGCGTCATTAGCTAGAGTTAAATATTCGTCTGCTTGATCAAGTTTTGCTTTAATTGCTTTAAATTCTTCTTTTTTATCCTTGAAATTAGATGCTTTAAATTCGACGATTTGTGCAAATACTGAGCTAATAACTATTGATAAAAAGAAAGTGAAAAAATGTTTCATAGTGTGCTTTTTTAATTAGCGATTAATTACAGTTTCCAATTAAATAAATGTTTCCGAGTTCAGAACCTAAGTCCTTAGCTTTTTGCCAATCTGAGCAAGCGCCATTTTGGTTTCTTAACATTTCTCTTGCAACACCCCTATTAACATATGCACTGGCATAGTTGGTATCAATTTTTATAGCTTTCGAAGCTTCAGCTTCGGCCTCTTTGTATTTCTCCTGTTTAAATCGAATAGCCGATACACTATTATATGGTGGAGCATATTTTGGATTCATTGCAATAACTGCTTTAAAATCTTTTTCAGCTTCTGCGTATTTACCTTGTTCGAAATAGATACTACCTCTATTGTTATAAGCAAGGTAAAACTTAGCATCTGCTATAATGGCTTTTTGATATGCTGCAATTGCTCCTGGGTAATCTTTTTGCTTCTTTTTAATTGCCCCTATGTTGTTATAAATGAAAGCAAGTTTAGGAGCAAGCGATGCAGCTTTATTGTAATCGTTAACAGCTAAAGAATAATTTTCTAACATTCTGTAGCTACTTCCTCTATCGTTGTAGGCATATGCATAATCGGGATTAATTTTTATTGCTTTTGTAAATTGTTCGATAGCAGCCTCATAATTTTCACTTAAAAAATAGACATCACCCATTGCGTAAGGTGTTTTTTCGTTTGTTGGGTCTAGTTTCATGCCTTTATCATAGCTTTTAATAGCCATTTTATAATCGCCTAAGGCGGTATAACATTCTCCTTTTTTAACATAAGATTTTGAGTTATTAGTGTCTAATGAAAGTACCTTATCAAAAGTCGCAATAGCATCTTGTTCTTCACCATCTTCTATTTGAGCCATACCTTTGTTAAAATATGCATCCACAAAATCAGGTCTACCTGCAATGGCTTTGTCAAAATTTTGAATTGCAACTGAATAGTTCTTGGCTTGGAACGCTTTAATACCTTCGTTGTATGCGTTCATTGCCAAAGCATTTTCTTCGCTGGCTTCATTCACAGTAGCTATTGAGTCACTAAAAGCTCTTTCTTCGTCCGTAAGACCATCTTCTGGAGTTTCTTGAGAAAACCCAATTAAACTTATTATAAGAAAGATACTTAGGAGAGATAATTTCTTTAACATGTTGTCCGATTTTGATGGACGAAAATATGTTAACACCTTCCCTTTATTAAAATTTAATAGTCATTAGTTACCAACAATTTGGCGGCTGATGTTAATTACTTTGTTTGAAATATTATTATTTAATAATTTAGATGGTGAAATTCGATTGATGTCACTAAATTTAGATAATTATGAGCTGACGACTCTTAATATTGGCGATAATAAATTACATCTCTATATTAAGAAAACTGCCTGTAATACTTTTTTTATTCTTTGCGATTTGTTCTGGTGTTCCGGTTGCCACAATTCTACCACCTTTTCTACCACCATGAGGCCCAAGATCAATTACATGGTCTGCAACTTTAATAATATCCAGGTTGTGCTCAATCACAATTACCGTATTACCTTGATTAACTATTCGGTCAAGCACTTCTAGTAATATTCTGATGTCTTCAAAATGCAAACCGGTTGTTGGCTCATCTAAGATGTACATCGTATTACCAGTTCCTTTCTTACTTAGTTCAGTTGCTAGTTTAACTCTTTGAGCTTCTCCGCCAGAGAGCGTTGTAGATTGCTGGCCAAGAGTAATGTATCCTAAACCAACACTTTGAATTGTTTTAATTCGATTGATAATGTTAGGTATTTTCTCAAAGAAGTCTACTGCTTGATTGATGGTCATATTTAACACATCATTTATAGATTTTCCTTTATATCGAATTTCTAATGTCTCTCTATTATATCTCTTTCCATTGCAGGTTTCGCATTCTACATAAACATCAGGTAAGAAGTTCATTTCGATTTTTTTTACGCCACCGCCTTTGCAGGTTTCGCAACGCCCACCTTTGACGTTAAAGGAGAACCTTCCAGGTTTGTAACCTCTAATTTTAGCTTCTGGAACACGGGTAAAAAGTTCTCGAATATTGGAAAACACTCCAGTATATGTAGCTGGATTTGACCGAGGGGTTCTTCCAATTGGGGATTGGTCAATTTCAATTACCTTATCTAGATTTTTTAGACCATTAATCTTAGTGTAGGGCATCGGTTTTTTTACTGAATGGTAATATTCTAAACAAAGTGCAAGGTATAGTGTAGAGTTAATGAGGGTCGATTTGCCACTTCCAGAAACTCCAGTGACGCAAACAAATTTACCTAAGGGAATTTCTATGTCTACTTTTTGAAGATTGTTCCCGTTGGCACCTTTGAGGGTTAGTTTTTTGCCATTACCTTTTCTTCTTTTTTTAGGAATAATTATTTCTTTAGAACCTTTTAGATACTTGCTTGTGAGACTATCGTGTTTTAATATTTCTCGATAAGTTCCTTGTGAAACAATTTCGCCACCATAAATCCCTGCTTTCGGACCGATGTCGATAATATAATCAGCGGCTTTCATCATTTCTTTGTCGTGTTCAACAACAATAATTGAATTTCCGATATCTCGCAGATTTTTTAATGCTTCAATCAATTTCACATTATCTCTTTGGTGCAAGCCAATACTTGGTTCATCTAATATGTAGAGCACCCCAACAAGTTGAGAACCAATTTGAGTGGCAAGTCTAATACGTTGAGCTTCTCCACCTGAGAGGGTTCGCGAGCTTCTATTTAGCGAAAGATAATCAAGGCCAACATCTAGTAAAAATCTGGATCTGTTTCTAATTTCTTTAAGAATTTCTTTCGCGATGATGTTTTGATTTTTTGTAAGGCGTGATTCAATATTGCTAAACCAAAGGCTGAAATCACTTATGTCCATTGAAGCTAATTCTGCGATATTTTTCTCATCAATTTTAAAGAAAAGAGACTCGGTTTTTAGTCGAGCACCGTTGCAAGTAGAACAGATGTTTTTATTCATAAAACTCTGAGCCCATCTAGCTAATGATTGAGACGGTTTTTCTTTATATTGTCTAGTCACAAAATTAATAACCCCTTCGAAGTTAATGTTGTAAGTCTTTGTTACACCAGTATCACTAAGTTCAACCGAGAATGATTCTTCTGAACCAAAAAGAACTGTATTGATTGCTTCTTCTGGAAGGTCTTGAATAGGTGTGGTTAATTTGAAATTAAATTTCTTTGAAATCGTATCGATTTGGTTGAAAATCCAGCTTTTTTTGTATTCTCCAATCGGTGCTATACCTCCTTTCTTAATTGACAACTCAGGATTAGGTATTACTTTGTTTAAGCTAATTTCAGCTATTGTTCCAAGTCCATTACATGCAGGACATGCTCCATAGGGTGAATTAAACGAAAAGGAATTTGGTGCAGGTTTATCATAGGAGATACCCGTTGTTGGGCACATTAATGAACGACTAAAGAACAGTGATTTATCTGATTCGAAATCTTGCACAATTATTGATCCTTTGCCATGTTTCATACAAGTTTGAAGTGAATCGTCAATACGTTTTTTAATCTCGTCAGAAACTTTAAGTCGGTCTATTACTATTTCGATATCGTGAACTTTATATCGGTCTATTCGCATATTTGGAGTAATATCTACAATTTCTCCATCAATTTTTACTTTAGTAAACCCTTGTTTTCTAATTTGTTCGAAAAGTTCTCTGTAGTGGCCCTTTCGACCTTTAATCACGGGAGAAAGAAGCAATACTTTCTTGTTTTTGAACTTAGTTAAAATATGTTCAATAATCTGCTTATCAGAATATTGAACCATTTTTTCTCCAGTTTTATATGAGTATGCTTCTCCAATCCTAGCGAATAGTAGCCTCAGGAAATCATAGATCTCAGTTATAGTGCCAACAGTTGAGCGGGGATTTTTATTAACCGTTTTTTGTTCTATAGAAATTACTGGACTTAGTCCAGTAATTTTGTCAACTTCAGGTCTTTCTAGCGATCCAAGAAATTGTCTTGCATAAGAGCCAAAACTTTCAATATATCTTCTTTGTCCTTCAGCATAAATAGTATCAAATGCCAACGAAGACTTGCCACTTCCGCTTAATCCTGTGATAACAACAAGTTGGTTGCGTGGTATTTTAAGATTTAAACTTTTAAGATTGTGTTCTCTTGCACCGATTATTTCTAAAAACTCATCTTCAAGTATTTCGATATTGTTCATCTGTTAATCAATCTTAACAGGATCAATCAAGAAAGGGGAGATTAATGTGTCTAATTTATCAGTTTTTAGGGTATCAGGAAATAATTCTCTATGAATTGTTCCAACAAGTGATGTATCTTGTGGAATTTCAATTTGATATAACTTCCCAGATTCATTTTTTAAGTAGGATTGCCGTAACCAAGGGTTAAATATTTTAAGTGTTTTATAGCTAATTTTATAAGTATATGCATAATCTGCAAAATCGGCGATAGATGAGTCAATAGTAACCTTGTAAGTCTCTATTAAAGGATATTTATCTTTTTCACGAACCTGAAATCCATATTTCTCTGGACTTGACAATATTTCTTTAACAGCAAGTATTCGGTACAAATATCTTCCTGTTTCAATATTTAATAATAGGTTATAGTAGGAGTTAACTTTTTGCCTTTTAAGTTGTTTTGATAATCCCCGCATCCCCATATTGTATGAAGCAGCAGCAAGTGTCCAACTACCAAATTTATTGTATGCTTCAAGTAGGTACTTGCAGGCAACATGCGTACTTTTTTCGACATGATATCGCTCATCTACTTCTTTGTTGATTTCCAGTCCATACTCTATACCCGTTGGCTTCATTATTTGCCAAAACCCTGTTGCACCAGCCGGAGACACAACATTACTTAAGCCACTTTCGATTATTGCTAGATATTTGAAATCTTCTGGTATTCCGTATTTCTGTATAATTGGTTCAATAATCGAGAACCATCTTCTTGATCGCTTTTGAAACAATATTGACTGAGATTGCCAGTATGTATTAACAAGAAGTTCTCTATCCAGTTTTTCGCGAACATCGAAATTTTGAATAGGAACAGCTTCCGCAGCAAAATTTATGTTTTTTGGAATATTCAACGAAAATATCTTATAATTGGCATTGAAACTGTCTTGGTGTTTAATGTCGTCCTGCTCATTATAGGATGAGAAACTAAAGAATTTTAGCCCGCCAAATAAAAGCATAACCGCTGCTAACGAATATATTATTTTTTCTTTTTTCAAGGTTTCCTCTCCTCCTTTTCTTTACTAAAAATAGGTGGAGAAGACACAAGTGTATTTCTGAAAAATATGCAGAAAACAATTAAAAAATAGACAAAGAACAATGCCGCGTGCCAATAATTCCATTGCGATATTATCTTTAAGATTACAAAAATTAAAAACACAGAGCCTAAAGAAAGTCCCCCAAATATGAGCCCAACTTTATCGTCATTATAGCCCAAATAAGAAAGGTGGTGAGTGGTGTGATCTTTTCCTCCAACATATGGTGCTATTCCTTTTCTTAATCGATTTATTGTAACTGTAGTTGTATCAATTATTGGCATAATAAAGGCTAATAATGCTATAATAATTTGCCTTGTATGCGCATCATCTCCGCTAACTCCTTTATTATTCCAAAAATATATTATTCCGATAGCGGCAAGGAATACTCCTAAAAATTGACTTCCTGTGTCCCCCATAAACATTTTTGATGGATGCCAATTGAAAAATAAAAAGCCAACTAACGACCCCATGACGCCTAATAGTAATAAAAGATGGAAATTGGTGTAATCCTTTGAAGAAAGAAAGATTGTTAATATTGCAGCAAGTAAAGTAAATATTGATACTGTTGTCGCTATTCCGTCCATGTTATCTAACATGTTAATGGAGTTCATTATACCCACAACCCAAAAAATTGTCAATGCATAATTAACTATTTCGTTAGGGAAAAGTTGAATATATGTACCAGTGAATATTAGTATAACTCCGCATATGAGTTGAACTCCAAATTTCAGTAAAGGTTTAGTATTATACGCATCGTCAGCGAGACCCATAATGAAGGCTACAGATGACGCAGTAACAATGCCGAGTAGTTCTACGTTAAAGACATCC
>JABHTA010000267.1 GCA_018669945.1 Flavobacteriales bacterium | reverse complement strand
CTCTTGTACATAGTGAAATTTCAAGCCTTTCAAGTATTTCTGATTGATTTCTTCAATATTTTTCCTATTCTCTTCCGAAAGGATAATCTCCTTGATATCAGCACGTTTTGCCGCTAGTATCTTTTCTTTGATTCCCCCAACGGGCAAAACCTTACCGCGCAAAGTAATTTCACCTGTCATGGCCAATTTTTTCTTCACTTTTCGCTGAGTAAACAAAGAAGCTAAAGCTGTTAACATTGTAATACCTGCAGAGGGACCATCCTTTGGTGTTGCGCCCTCGGGCACATGAATATGTACATTCCAATTATCAAAAACTCCTTGTTTTATTCCTAAGTTATCGCTGTGAACTTTTAAGTATTCTAAGGCAATTACTGCGGACTCCTTCATTACATCTCCTAAATTACCTGTAAGTGTCAACTTTCCTTTTCCTTTTGTAATACTCGATTCAATAAATAGAATGTCACCGCCTACTGCCGTCCATGCAAGGCCAGTTACTACGCCAGCTACATTGTTGGTTTGATACTTATCTTTCGAATAACCAGGACCTAAAATAGCTTTTAATTCAACAGGTAATATTTCTGCTTTTTCATACTCTTCCATCACAATCTTTCGGGCGACAGAGCGGCATAGCTTTGCAAGTTTCTTTTCTAAACTTCTAACTCCAGATTCTCCTGTATACTCTTCTATCAATTTTTCTAAAGTTAACTTACCTAGTTTAATTTGATCTTTAGATAAACCATGTGCCTTCATTTGCTTAGGTAAGAGATGTTTTTTCGCTATTTCGATTTTTTCTTCTATCGTATAACCTGACACTTCTATGATCTCTAACCTATCTCTTAAAGCTGGCTGAATTGAGCTCAAAGAATTTGCTGTAGCAACGAACATAACAGATGACAAATCGTAATCTAACTCAACAAAATTATCATAAAAAGTATCGTTTTGTTCTGGATCAAGCACTTCCAATAAGGCGGAAGAGGGGTCTCCATGACCATTACTACCAACCTTATCAATTTCGTCTAACACAAAAACTGGATTTGACGATTTAGCTTTTTTTATACTCTGCAATATTCGACCTGGCATTGCTCCAATATAAGTTTTTCGATGTCCACGAACCTCTGCTTCATCACGCAAACCACCTAAAGACATACGCACATAGTTTCTGCCAATAGCTTCTGCAATTGACTTACCTAAAGAAGTTTTACCAACTCCAGGAGGTCCGTACAAACATAAGATTGGAGCACGCATATCATCTTTCAATTTAAGCACTGCTAAATGTTCAAGAATTCTTTCTTTTACTTTTTCTAAACCATAATGATCTCGATCTAATATTTTTTGAGCCCGTTTTAAATCAAATTTATCTTTAGTTACTTCATTCCAAGGCAGATCAAGAAGAGCTTCTAAATAATTAATTTGAACAGAGTACTCAGCACTAGAGGAATTCATGCGTTGCACCTTATCTAATTCTTTGTTAAACGCATTATTAACTTCTTTAGACCATTTCTTTTTTGAGGCCTTTTTTGTCATTTCTTCAATCTCCTGATCTACAGAATCTCCTCCAAGTTCTTCTTGAATTGTTTTCATTTGCTGATGAAGAAAATATTCGCGTTGTTGATCATCTATATCATTACGAACCTTCGATTGAATATCGTTTTTTAACTCCAGCATCTGTAATTCTTTTGTTAAAAAACCAAGTACCAATTCAGCTCTTTGTTTTAATTTCTCTTCAATCAGTAGCTCTTGTTTTTCAGAAACAGATGCATTCATGTTAGATGAAATGAAATTAATTAGAAAAGATGGACTCTCAATATTTTTAATTGCAATCGAAGCTTCAGATGGAATATTTGGAGATTGCTTAATAATGTTTAGTGCCAAGTCACGGATTGATCCGACCAATGCGTCAAACTCTTTACCGTCAGAAAGGGCTTTATTGTCTAAAAATGTTTCTATTCTTGCCTTAATATAAGGTTCTTCCTGAGTTGCTTCTATTAACCTAAATCGTTTTTTACCTTGAATTATGATGGTAGAGCTTCCATCAGGCATTTTCAATAATTTTAAAATTGATGCTACCGTGCCAATTGTGTTTAATTGATCAAATTTTGGATTTTCTTCTTCTTGCTCTTTTTGAGCAATAACTCCAATTGTTTTATTGCCATCATAAGCTTCTTTAACTAGCCTAATTGATTTATCTCTTCCAACTGTAATAGGAATTACAACGCCAGGAAACAATACAGTATTACGCAACGGTAATATTGGCAGTATTTCTGGAATATTCTCCTTGTCCATCTGGTCTTCATCCTCTTGCGAAAGCAAAGGAATAAACTCAGCATTTTCTTCTGTAACGCTACTCAAATTGAGTAGACTAAAATCAATCTCTTTCATAAAAATATATTCAGTCAATTTGGCAGAGCAACAAACTATTCTCTACCGCAATGCAATAGTCAATACTTATGCCATTTACAAGGATGGCAGACTATTTCAAATTTTGAGACTCTATTTCGATATATTTCAATATATCTCTATCCTTATTTGTTAAGTTTAGCTCTCTTCTATTCATAACGCGATTCGCAACTTCAAATGCCTTATTAATATTAAAATCGACAAAGCCACTTGCCCCACCCCAAGAAAAAGAAGGAATAAATTTTTTCGGGAAATCACCGCCAAAAACATTCGTACAAACCCCTATAACAGTTCCTGTGTTAAACATCGAGTTAATACCACACTTTGAATGATCCCCCATTATCAACCCAATAAACTGCTGCCCACTATCTGTAAGTTCACCTTTCGGAAAATTCCAAATTTTCACGTTTCCATAATTGTTTTTAAGATTTGAAGTATTTGTATCTGCACCCAAATTACACCATTCTCCAATTACCGAGTTGCCCATAAAGCCATCATGTCCTTTGTTAGAGTATCCAATAACTACAGAATTATTTACTTCACCTCCTATCTTTGAATGCGGCCCTATGGTTGTAGGTCCATAAATCTTGGTTCCAAGCTTTAAAGTAGAGTTATCACCTAACGAAAATGGGCCACGAATGATACTTCCTTCCATCACTTCTGATCCTTTCCCAATATAAATTGGGCCTGATTTACTATTTAATATTGCGCATTCAACTATAGCACCATCTTCAATAAATATCTTATCTCCTAAAATTTGGTTTGTTTTACTAACCTCCATAGAGCTTCTACCCGCAGTAATCAATTCGAAATCTGCATCTAGTTCTGCTCCGTTTTTTTGAAAAATATCCCAAATATGATTAAGCTTATCAAACTTGTACTTACACGACTTTTTAACCACATCTAGTCTCGAAATTCCATCTACTGAAATTCCATCTATTTGTTGGCTATCAACTCTTGCCGCAATAGTGACACTACCTTCAACTAATTTTTCATTAAGGTCGAGAGACAAAATCTCAGATACTAAATTTTCATTTGGTAAAATTGAGCTATTTACAAGTAAATTATCCTTTGACAATAGCATCTGATACTTTTCCGATAAATACTTTTGAGTTAACGAAGACGAAGACACCTTCAAGTATTTGTCCCATTTTTCGCGAATAGTCAAAATACCTATCCGTAAATCAGCTATAGGCCTTGTGTATGTTAGAGGCAATAGTTCTCCTCTAGAATCATCATCAAATAGAATTACATTCATATTTCCCAATTTTAACCAATAATACCGAATATTTGGTCAAAAAAAAAGTCACGCATTGAGCGTGACTTCTAAATATCATATTCTGTGCAAATTACTCTGCAGATTCTTTCTTAAGGTGTTTCTGAAAACGCGTTTTGAATTTATCAACTCTACCAGCTGTATCAATTAAAGTTTGCTTACCGGTATAAAATGGGTGTGATTTATGAGAAATCTCCAACTTAACAAGAGGATACTCATTGCCATCTTCCCATTTCATTGTATCATTTGTTGCAGCACAAGATTTCGATAAAAAAGTATAATCATTAGACATATCTTTAAAGATAACTAATCTGTAATTTTCTGGGTGAATTCCTGCTTTCATGTTTATAAACTTTAATTTTGAGGTTGCAAAAGTAAGTATAAATCAACAAAAACAAAACAATTGATATAAAATAAAATTAGATAAACTTCGTAATGTGTTTAGCTATCTTTGTGCAAAATGTTGAAGAATACACTATTTCCATTTACTTTATTACTTGTTCTCTTGTGTGGGTCTTGCAAAAAGGATAAATTGATTACTAATTCTTCAGCGCAATTAGAATTTTCTACTGATACGATTATTTTCGACACAGTTTTTACTCAAATTGGATCGATAACCAAAGTCTTTAAAGTTTATAATCCTCATGCGCAACCTATTAATATAACTTCATTAGAATTAGCTGGTGGAAATTCATCTAACTTTCGAATTAACATTGATGGTGTATCTGCTCATAAACAAGAGAATATAGAGCTTAGGGCGAAGGATAGTCTTTATATTTTTGTTGAAGTTACCGTAGATCCAAATGAATCGAATAATCCAATGATTATAACCGATTCAATAATTTTTATTACCAATAACAATATTCAAAATATCGATTTAGTTGCTTGGGGCCAAGATGCTTGGTTTTGGTATTCAACAGGCGGAACCTATTTTTTTCCAATTAATCAGGCAGAAGATGAATATAACACCAACTATACATTGCCGAATGATAAGCCAAATGTTATTTATGGATACTTAACTGTTGACTCATCTAATACATTAACTATTCCTGCCGGAGCGGCTTTGCATTTTCATCAGTATTCAGGTTTGGCAGTTGACGTATCGGCTTCTTTGCATGTTGAGGGAACCACAGACAATCCTGTTATTTTCACTTCAGACCGAACTGATATAGATTACCGTGATATTCCCGGACAATGGGGCCATCCTGTTTTCGGAGGAATTTGGCTATATACCGAAAGCATAAATAACACAATAAATCATGCAATTATTAGAAACGGAAATATTGGAATCAAAGCCGATAGTACTGCTAATCCTGGAACCAACACTATTCTAACAATTACAAACTCAACAATCGAAAATATGAGCGGTGTTGGTTTATTAGCATACAACTCAACCATAAAAGCTGACAACTGTATCATAAGTAACTGCGGGCAGCATACAGTTGCACTGCCTTGGGGCGGAGATTATGAATTCAACCATTGTACTTTGGCCAATTATTGGACCTATGCCGCAAGAGATTTGGGTCAGCTAGTTGTGAGTAATTACTTTGAAGCTGGAGCCAAAAAACAGCATTGGAGTATAGATGTTGAGTTCAACAACTGTATTGTTCATGGAAATAATACAGAGGAGCTAGTTATTGAAGAGGTGGAGCATCCAGGAATGACTTTCTCGTATCAATTTAACGATTGCATCGTTAAAACAGAGCTGAATACTTCCTTATCAAATTATCTTAATGTTCTAACAAATCCAGCTAATGTAATGGTCGATGGTGTTTCACTTAATCCGATATTCTCAGATGTTACGATTGATGATTATAATTTATTCGAGCAATCTGTAGCAATCGATTATTGCACAATAATACCCGGTTTAGAAACTGATAAAGAAGGAGTTTCTCGCGATTCTTCGCCAGATGCAGGTGCGCTAGAATATCTTCCTTAATTAGTATCTTTGGATTGTGATTAAGCCCTTTAGTTTTTCTCTTACCGTTATTATAGTCTTTGCCGTTTCCCTATCAGGCCTTTCTCAAAATATTTCTGGAACCATTAACTCATACCATAAAGTAATTTCGATAGGAGGTAATAATGCTTCCGTTGAAGTTTCTTCCACCTCTGGATTAGCTGTTGGAGATACTGTTCTAATAATTCAAATGCAGGGTGCGCAAATATATTCAGCAAACAACGCGGGATATGGGGCCGTTATCGATTATAACGGCTCTGGTTACTTTGAATATGCAATTATCTGCAACATATCAGCTAACACAGTCTCATTTAACGAAGAACTATCCAACAATTACGATCAGTCAGCAACTGTGCAGATTGTTTCAGTTCCAAACTATGGAAATGCAACGATTACAGGAACTCTAACCTGTCAACCTTGGAATGGAAGTACTGGAGGAATTCTTATATTAAACGCTTCTGGCACTTTGACGCTTAACGCAAATATAGATGTATCAAACGCTGGGTTTCGAGGAGGAATATCAGATTCATCTATATACGATTGCGCTTGGTTCGATAATTTCTCAGACTATTCATACGATATTACCACTGGTTATGGAGCCATGAAAGGTGAGGGTATTGCTTTTTATGGAACCAACACCGCTGGGAAAGGTGCCCTTGCGAATGGTGGTGGAGGTGGAAACGACCATAATTCAGGTGGTGGAGGTGGCGGAAACCTCACATCAGGTGGTGATTGAGGTAAAAATAATGATGCTAATCCTAATAATTGCACGAGTAATCACCCAGGAGTTGGTGGCAAAAGTTTAAATGATCAAAATACACGTGTTTTTTTGGGTGGTGGTGGTGGCGCTGGACACGCAAACAATCACATGATTACAGATGGAGGTGCTGGTGGAGGAATAGTAATTATCATGGCAAAAAATATTGCCGGAAACAGTAATAAAATTCTTGCTAATGGCTCTGATGGAGGGACTAGTATACACGATGGTGGCGGTGGTGGTGGCGCAGGAGGCTCTATTCTTCTATATACAGACGAGATTAACAACACATTAAGAACAGAAGCGATTGGAGGGAACGGAGGAAATGCTGGAGGTGTTACAGCAAACAGATGCTATGGTCCAGGTGGCGGTGGAAGCGGTGGTGTAATTTGGTACAAAACCAACTCTGCCTCACCAAACCTTACTACTAATCTTTCTGGAGGTAGCAATGGTATAGTTACTAGCTTATCGACATCATGCTTGGGCTTATCAAATGGCGCAGATTCAGGACAAGATGGAGTTGAAAACAACAAATTAGAAATCTTAACAAATGCGGAGTACGGAACCATGCCGATTGCTAATTTAGGTGAAGACATGACTATTTGTGATGGCGACATAATAACTTTGAGTTCAGCTGAAGGTAACAATTTTGAATGGTCTACAGGCAGTAACGAAGAATCGATCGAAGTTGAAGACCCTGGAACTTATTACTTGTCAATATATTCAGGAGCTTGCATATCTAGAGATACAATTACAATTTCTCAATATGACCTTCCTGAAAATACGCTGCCGACTGATACAATTTTATGTAGTTATTTAGGTGTAGATCTAGAAACCGGAAGTCCAGACGATTATATTATATGGTCAACTGGTGAAACAAGCCATTTGATTAATGTTATAGAAGAAGGGAAATATTCGGCAACTATAACAAGTACCGATGGTTGCTCTATCGAAATAGAAATAGTAGTTTCGGCATGCACGAATAATTTAGAAATCCCTAACCTAATTACCCCAAACGGTGATGGAAATAACGATACCTGGATAATAGAAACAATTTATAGCTATCCAGGAAACATAGTAGAAATCTACAATAGAAATGGCGCTCTATTGTTCCAAATGGAGAATTATAATAACACTTGGAATGCTGATAATCTGCCAGCAGCTGCTTATTTTTATGTGATTGATTATAACAATGGAGGTAACAAACAGCAAGGATCTATTTCAATTGTTCGTGAGAAATGATAAGATTAATTAATATAATTATTCTTACTCTTACAATTCTAACAAGTTACGCGCAACAATTACCCGTTCATAGTGGGAACAATAACAACCCTTTTCTATATAACCCTGCTATTGCTGGGAATAAGCCTTATATCGACATTAGGCTTCAACATAAAAATCAATGGTTAGGTATAGATGGATCACCCTCTACTCAACTGTTAAGCGCCCACAGTTCTGTTGACAAAAGGAGCTACGGCATTGGTGGTTCCATTTACAACGACAGATCTGGCGTACTAAGCAATACTGGTTTATCCCTCGCCTATTCGTATCACATTAAACTATCAGAAACACTAAAACTATCATTCGGTATAGCTGCCTCTTTTGCTCAATACCGGATTAACAGAAATAAAGTTATTATGGTTCATGAAACAGATAATTTGGTTGATGTAAGTAATTCTGCCAACACCTTTGCTCCGAATGCCGGTGGAGGAATTTACTTTTATAATGACGGTAATTTTTACGTTGGAATTTCAGCGTTAAATCTAATCCCCCTAAAAATCAACTATCAAAACAATTCATCTACTCCGCAAGTTGGGCATTATTACTTGATGGCGGGCAAGACTTTTTATATTGGCGAGTCATTCTCTTTGCAACCGACTGCCCTATTGAATTACTTCGAAAACAACCCCCTTATGGCAGATTTAAGGATGAAACTTGACTACAACGAATTCTTGCAATTCGAAGCTGGTTATAGAATAAAAGATGGGTTGATTGCTGGCTTTGGAATATATCCACACCCAGACTTTGGAGTCAGTTATAATTATAACCTTTCGTTAACCTCCATGCGAACTGGCAACTATGGAGTTCACGAACTTATGTTGAACTATATATTTTACTATAGACCTGCATATAAAATGGTTAGGAGACGATATAAATGGATTGACCGGAGTAATAAATCCGATGGCAGTAATGGTTCTATCCCACAAATTGATTAAATTATCACGGAACACTATTCCAATCTTTCCCAGCCTTGTCGGGAGAATATACCATTTTTAAACTCCAAATAAAAATGAATACTAACAGGGTCTTGGTGGCCTTGAATAGCCGTAATTGTATATCTAGTAATTCCTTTATCAATTTGATGAGGGTTATTCCAATCGATTTCTAAATAGCCGGGCGTACTACTTTTGACAAACCCGAGCGAACTTGCTGCAGGAATGCTCTCTGCCCATTCCTTCATATCTTTATGGTAATCTTTACAACTAGAAAGAATAATAAAGCCAAGAAAAACTGCAACTCTAAAACAATCCACCTAACCTTATTTATTAGAGAATTCTGCAACCAATCTATGAAAATGGTGCGTGCCACGCTCCATTGTAGGACTATATCTCCCCTTTTTATATAATTTAGACTTTATTCCTATCTGAACTCTTTCTACTATTTCTTCATCCTCTCGCTCTACCTTATCGAGGTCGGAGCCTGCACCTTTATCAAACTTACTTTCATCCCATACATAGGTTAAGAATTTAACTTTGGTTAAATCTTTTTCCAATGGATTGATAATATTTAATGATAAACCCCATGGATAAAAATTGAGCATCAAATTAGGAAATACCCAGTAATAATAGGCTCCAACTCTCTTTCCATGATCTTGATGACCTTCTGGGATATCGAAAATTTCTTCTCCTTCTTTTACAATACCCACTTGTAGATTGAAAAATCTATCTATTTCGTAATCGTAATTACCAAAATCTATTGCAGCATTTAGCCCTGGATGAACAAAAGGAATATGAAAACCTTCGAGATAATTTTCGCAATAGATCATCCAATTTGCTTTTATAAGGTAGTCGCGAGACAAATCTGGATAATGTTTTAATTCTTGATGGGGGAGAAAATTTAATCGTTCAAATATTTTATCAAACGAATCCTCGAATGTGAAGCCTGGCTCAATAGATGCGAACAATAGCTTGCCGAACTCGTTAAGTGGTACTTGCGGTAAGTTTTCTACCTCGCTAGGGAAATTTTTAGCTTCTTCGAAACCAGGCATACTAATAAAGCGACCATCTAGATCGAAACGTCTCCCATGATAACAACATGTAATCCCTTTGCAATTTTGTTCCTTACTTGCTACTAAAATATTACCTCTATGCGTACAAACATTAGACATACATTTTAAGCCCTCCTGTGTTCGTGTAACCAACAATGGTTCATTTAAATACCCCGGCGATAAAACAAACGGAAAGACTGTCCCATCAACTCTTAGTTCATCAGAATCTGTAACAAAATGCCAAGATTTTAAAAAAATATATTCTTTGGAATTTTCAAAAAATGAATCAGAGGAATAGATTGCTCCGGATAATGTTGAAGCTACTGTAATATCTTCATCTATAAAAATATTAGTTTCAGAAGAATTATTTTCCATACTTCAAATTTTCACTAAAGTATGAAATAGGTTCAAAACAAAAAACAGATTCCATTCCTTCTTTTTCTATTAAAAGAGAGACTTGCTAATGTTTTATCTCCTATACTAGATCGACTGTATGGATTCTATTTCGGCAGAAATTGTTGCTATTTATAATAGAAATATGTGAATTTTTAATTTTTAAACAAAATCGTTACTATCAACTTCCGCTATGTTAAAAGTCAATTACTAGAGTGAATTGATCTTCGGTTACTGCATCGAAAAAGCCTAATGCACCATTAGAAATATTAGATGGTGGATTTTGAGGAATGCTTCCAAACCCTCCTCCTCCACTGGCCTTTGATTCAGAAAGTGAAACAAAATAATCATAGGAGTCTTTACTAACTGCAGTGAACACCACAGTAACAGTATCTTGCCACTCAAACCCAATAAATGGGTTAATAAAAAGTTCAGAGGCTACTCCAGGTATAGCACCAAATTCCAAATCTTGTACAGGCTGACCCATCCAAGGAGTTTGTACCTCTATCCTTGCGTCTCCCCCCAAATATGCGTGCATTCTATAATAATCTATTTCCTTTGTATCTGTAAAACTACCCAAAACATAAAAGCCAGAATCTACAAAAATACTTGAACTTCCATCATCATAATAAAATAAAGAGGTATCAATAACCACCGCAGATGGCATTTTTGAGGTGGCTGTATATGATTCATTATTAAAATCAATATCTAATGTATAAGAACGACCAGGAGTGCCTTGTATGTTTTGCGTGTAATACATCCCTGCATCTTGCTCTAACAAGACATCTGTGTTACCGGCATCATCACTAATTGTTACACTAGCACCTTCAGCTTTATTGTAGGTGCTTTCTCCAAAATAAGCACCACTCTGAGTTAGTTTTATCAAATAAGGCCCGGCTCCATTAGTAACATTACCCTCAACAACAAGCTTTACATCGGCTTCATTTAGATCAATTTCAATTACCTTTTCACATGCTGAAAACCCAATACCTAAAACAAGAATAATTGCTTGCCAATATTTCAAACTGTTTTTCATATTCTAAAATTTAAAATTCCACGTTATTGCAGGTATAATTCCAAACAACGAAAGCTGCACTGCTTCTGTTGTTCCAGGAACTGTTTCACTATCTCTGAAACTAATGCTATATGCGTTCATCCTATTGTAAATGTTATAAATACTAAGGTTCCAACTTGAGTTAAACTTCTCTCGTTTCTTTCCGTCGAGTGTTAACGATAAATCACCTCGATGATACGCAGGCATTCTATAACCATTTCTTTCCGTGTAGAAATTAATAGTTTCTCCTTCGAACTCATATTTACCAGAGGGAAACGTCACCGCATTTCCAGTATTATATACCCATGTTGCTGCTACAGTTAATCGCTCTGAAATGGCATACGATGCTACAACTGAAATATCATGAGTTCTATCATACCTGGAAGGGTATACATTCCCATCATCCACATCGTCAAATTGCCTTTCTGTTCTAGCAAGCGTATAGCCAATCCATCCAGTAAAGCTACCTTTCCTTTTTCGAATTAAAAACTCAGCGCCGTAAGACCAACCGTTTCCAAATAACAACTCTGATTCTACAGTTGGGTTAAGAATAATATTTGTTCCTGGTTTATAATCAATTTGATTTTGCATGTCTTTGTAATATACTTCAACACTTGTTTCGTATTTATTTTTACTGAAATTTCTAAAATACCCCAACGCAACTTGGTCGGCTATTTCTGGAGCGATAATACTAGTACTTGGCAACCATAAATCAATTGGTGTGCCCGAAGTAGATGGAGAAAGTAGGTGCACATTTTGCCTCATTCTATTATACGAAGCCTTAATTGAGCTTTGATTATTTAACGTGTAATTGACCGATATTCTAGGCTCAAAACCACCATAAGTCTTGGCAAATTCAAATTGTTCGTATACTGCAGTATCTTTTATTGTTTCACCATCCTCTTCGTAAGAATATTCCTCACCAGGTCCAATTACAGAAAAAGAGTTCCACCTTAACCCGTAGTTTGCCGAAAGTTTATCAAAAATTTTATGATCGTTCCCTACATATAGCGAATATTCGAAAGCCTTCTTCTCGGCTACTGCAAAATTACTAAAGTCAACGTTATCACTCACAAATTCACCAGGTATAAAGGTATGGTGGATAATATTTGCTCCGAATTTTATATTGTTTTTTGTGTTAGGGAAGTACTGTAAATCTGTTTTTAAATTAATGTCCTGAATACCTGATTCTAAACCAAAACCAACATCGTCACTAAAATTAATGTTGAAGTTATAGTCATAGTCGCTGTATACAAATGCCATATTCATAAACAACTTATCATTAAAAAGGTGATTCCATCTTGCCGTTCCTGTTGTATTTCCCCAATTAAATCCGAAAGAATCGCCAAATGCAAAAACATCTCTACCAAAATAACCAGATAAGAATATTCGATTATTGTCATTTATCTTGTAATTAACCTTTGCACTTAAGT
>JABHTA010000088.1 GCA_018669945.1 Flavobacteriales bacterium | reverse complement strand
TGTTAACTAATCTTAGAATCGTTCTCCCTAAAGTTGTTTTTCCACAACCAGATTCTCCCACCAAACCTAACGTTTCGCCAGGATACACATTAAACGTTACATCGTCAACGGCTTTAACAACCTTGGTTACTTTCCCTAAAATATTCTTCTCTAATGGAAAATATGTTTTTAACCCTTTTACTTTTAATACGGGCTCTTTGGCATAAATTTCTTCGTGACGTTTTCTCCTCTCTTCTTTAGAAACTAACAACTTATTTACAACCTGTTCTACAGATTTATCAATTTCTTGAAGGTCGCCTTCAACATCAACCTGCATAAAATCTTTGATGGTAGGCAGCCAATGTAATCGTTTATTCATAGGTGGTCGGCACGCTAATAAACCTTTTGTATATGGGTGCTGAGGGCTTGAAAAAACATCCCAAACACTTCCTTGCTCAACAATTTTACCTTTGTACATTACAACTACCCTATCTGCTAGCTCTGCAACAACGCCAAGGTCATGTGTGATAAACAAAATCCCCATATCTTGTTCTCTCTGCAGTTGGTTCATCAAGTGCAAAATTGTTTTTTGCACTGTAACGTCAAGCGCTGTAGTTGGTTCATCAGCAATTAGAATTTGTGGCTGACAAGACATCGCCATTGCAATCATTACCCTTTGCTTTTGTCCTCCCGATATTTGATGAGGATATGCGTCAAACATAGCTTCGGGTCTTGGCAATTCAACTTGTTTAAATAAAGCTATAGTTTTTTTCTTCGCTGCATTTTTCGATACCTTTTGATGCAAAATAATTGCTTCTGCAACTTGGTTTCCACATGTGTAGACTGGATTAAGTGAAGTCATTGGCTCCTGAAAAATCATAGCAATATCGTTGCCGCGGAGCCCTCTCATCTCTACTTCAGAAACTTTAGTTAAGTCTATTTTCTCGCCATTTTCTTTATGAAAAATGATCTCTCCTCCTGTAATTCTCCCTGGTGGATCTGGAATTAATCGCATTACAGACAATGACGTAACAGACTTGCCTGAACCAGACTCGCCAACAATACCAATTGTTTCCCCTCTGTTTAGCGTAAAGCTAATTTTGTTAACTGCCTTTACAACCTCGTCTTCCGTTTGAAATTCAGTAACAAGGTTATTAACCTCTAATAAAATATTTTGATCTTTCAACTTTCCTGGAGTCTAGTAGAAAGTAAAAATATATCATATCTCTTTACAAAACAACTATTAACTGACATTTAGATTATTACCCTTTTTTGAGCGATGAAATCTCGAGCAAAATTGAGAATAAAACTCAAGAAACGGTTACATTCTCTGGTTTTATCAATGGTAAGTTTTTATACCGCAATAAAAGTTGTGCTACTGTTAACACGTCTTTTTCGCAATAGGTTGCGATACGTCTTAAGTCTTTGTCTTGCCAATACACTCGCCAAACATCACTGCCATCAATATCATCTTTTGGGGTTGGGATATCAAAAATGGCACAAAGTAAATTTAATGCCGTATAGTGTTTATAGTCTCCAAATTTCCATAACTCCATCGTGTCAAGATGAGCAATTTCCCATGGCTTTTTGCCAGCTATGTCTAGTGTTTTAGGGAGTTTAACTCCGTTAACTAACATTCTACGGCAGATATAAGGAAAGTCAAATTCTTTAGAGTTGTGCCCGCAAAGAATGTCACCTACTTTGCTGTAATATGTATTTAAAAGTGTTGCGAACTCTTCGAGAAGCTTCTTTTCATCGTCTCCATAAAATGACTTTAACCTAAACTCAAGGTTATTGTCTTCACCATGGATCATCCCCACAGAGATGCAAACTATTTTGCCAAATTCTGAATAGATTCCAGCGCGATTATAAATTCCTTCGGCTGATTGCGTCTCTTCGTCTTTTCGAACTATTTGCTTTGCTTTTTTATCCCATAAACTAGACATCCTTTCAGATAGGTCTTCATAGCTAGATTCTTGTGGAACAGTTTCTATATCCAAAAAAAGGACTTTATCTAATTTAAGATTATTTAGCATATTACTTAATCATTACCCCTGGTTTATTAATAACTGGTACATTAATTAAATGGTTATTTTGAACACTTTCTGCAAGAAAAACATACTTCTTGTCGTACAGCACAGAGTTGTGATAAAAACTTAACCAATATTCATTACTCAATCCAAAGAGTTCTTCTTGAATTGGCTCAATTTTTTTGAAGGAATTAGCCCCTATTTTGTCTAAAAAATGGCGAAGAATCGAAGTTTTTACCTTCTCTCCCTCTTTCTTTCCGTAACCTTTTGACGTAACCAAAACACCTTCAATTTCTTGATTTTTCAAGTTAATTACATAAACGCTCCATTCGGACTCTTTAAGGTTGTTTTCTTCTTTTACAATGGCGAGCGCAATGTTTTCAACTTTTGGTATTATAATGTCTTCTTTCATTCTTTAATCATATCCAATGCTGCATCAATATAAAAGTAAACATCGGAAGGATGTTTAGCTCCTTTTTCTTTAATTCTATTATGCCCCAAACGAACAATTACCAGCTCTTCGGAGGGGATAATTATGGTGTATTGGCCGTTAATGCCTCTTGCGTAAAATATCTCGTTTCCCTTATGATTCATCAGCCACCAAGCATAGCCATATTGATCTGTATTCATGCCAAAACGATCTAAGATATTTATTGATTTAGCCGCGTCAATCACGTAGTTAGAATCCAAAATTTGTCGGCCATTCCAACTGCCTTTTTGAAGCATCAATTGTCCCACTTTTGCAAAATCTTTTGCGTTAGAAAAAACACAGCAATAGGCCTTTTCATATCCATCATGTTTATCTAAGCTCCATAATGCATCTTTCTCTGCGCCGGTTGGTTTCCAAATCTTTTCTGAAAAATATTCTGATGGTGTTTTTCCTGTTGCTTCTTTTAAAATCAAGCCTAATAATAGATTGTTTCCTCCCTGATAATGCCATTTTGTTCCTGGTTCGTATTCTACATGATGAGCCAATGCAATATCTTTTACATCGTTTCCGTAAAGCGCCTTTGCCATAAACCCAAAAGGATTCATATAATGTTCTCCGAAATCGATTCCTGAGCTCATGGTAAGCAGGTGTTTTATTGTTAGGTTTTTGTCCATCCCTTCATTATAGGTCTCAAGGTACTTGCCGACCTTGTCGTCAATACTTGTAATAAATCCTTCTTTGATTGCAATACCTGTTAAAATGCTAATATAAGATTTCGCCATCGACCAAGAATTACTCAACGTTGCGTCCGAAAATTCATCCCAATATTCCTCATACATTAATTTATTCTTGTAAACAACTACAAATGAAACGGGGTTAGTTGCCTCAATTTGCTTTCTTAATTCTGGTTCGATTTCTGATTTATTGTAGTTCTTCGCGTGTTTCCATGGCTGACCAACTCCGGCCTCAACTATTCTGTGGGGGTAGTTTTCATGATTTACTATAGAAGGGCCAAGCCTTCCTTTAAAAACAGTGTCAGACAAGGTATTATAAAAATGTAAATTCCCTGTTGTCAACAAGAAAATGTGCTGTGTAGCAAGGAAGATTAACACACCTATCCCTATGTTTATAAGTTTACGCATCTACTAATTCCGCCTCAAACAATTCACAAAAATGCTTTTTGAGTCTCTTTTTTACCTTGTTTAAATCAACTTTTTGTCCAAGTTCCTTTTCCATTGAAGTAACCTGCTTATCATCTATTCCGCAAGGAATAATGTTTTTGAAATAGGATAAGTCTGTGTTCGCGTTAAGCGCAAATCCATGCATTGTAATCCAACGGCTACAGCGAACGCCCATCGCACAAATTTTTCTAGCCTTTAATGGGTTTTCAACGTCTAGCCAAACGCCTGTATAGCCACTATATCTTCCTGACTCAATTCCAAATTCGGACAAAGTACGAATC
>JABHTA010000265.1 GCA_018669945.1 Flavobacteriales bacterium | reverse complement strand
TCTGAAATTTTCGATTTACCCAACTCCTCATTTATGACAGATTTCTCAAAAATTCTAATCCTTTCCTGAAAATCAGAATTTACACTTACCTCTTTATTAAAATGGTAAGGAAGCATCAACCTAGCAACAACCGCCAGAATAATTAAGAATAATAGAATGATAGCACCATTCCTCTGACGTTTATCAAAAGTGAAATAGTCTTTAAAACTTGACATTATTCACTAAGCAACTTTATTATTTAAACTTCTTAATCGCCCCTGATTTTATTCTTGAGAAATAATCTTTTAAATCTTCTTTAACTTCTGAAGATAGAAAATATAATCCAAGAATATTTGGAAATGCCATGCCTAAAATCATCATATCAGAGAAATCTAACACTGCTCCTAAACTAGATGCTGAACCAATAATAATAAATGCTAGGAACAAAAACTGATAACTTCGGTTGGCACTTTTTGATTCCCCAAAAAGATAGGTCCATGCTTTCTGACCATAATAGGACCAAGATATCATAGTTGAAAATGCAAACAAAATAGCAGCAACGGCTAATACATATTTCGCCCAACTTCCTAACGCATGTTCAAATGCTCCCGAAGTAAGCGCTGCGCCAGATAATCCATGCGTATCTTCGGCAAAACCAGTAAATATTAGAACTAACGCTGTCATCGTACAAACTACAACGGTATCAATAAATGGTTCTAAAACAGAAACAATACCTTCGCTAACTGGTTCATCTGTTTTTGCCGCTGAATGCGCGATAGATGCAGAACCAACCCCCGCTTCATTAGAAAATGCCGCTCGTTGAAAACCAACAATCAAAACCCCAATAACTCCACCAAGAGCTGCATCTGGATTAAATGCTCCTGTTAATATTTGTCCAAATGCATCACCGATATTACCTATGTTAAGTGCAATGATTGCAATAGCACTGGCGACATAAATACCAACCATAAACGGTACAATCTTATCAGTAACATTCGCAATACTTTTTATGCCACCAATGATTACAACCCCAACAAGACCTGCCAAAACCAACCCGAATGCCCATCCATAATCTGCAATAAATGCAAATTCGTCTAAACTTTTTAATTGTTCGAATGCTTGGTTGGCTTGAAACATATTCCCTCCACCAAATGATCCACCTATACAAAGAATAGCAAAAATAATGGCTAAAATCTTACCTAAGCCTGCTTTGCCTTGCAGAGCCAAACCCTTACTCAAGTAATACATCGGGCCGCCTGAAACTTCTCCGGAATCATTAATTTCTCGGTATTTAACACCAAGTGTACATTCCACAAATTTGGAAGACATGCCTAACAAGCCCGCAACGATCATCCAGAAAGTTGCTCCGGCCCCACCCAGAGAAATGGCAACGGCAACACCGGCAATATTGCCAAGGCCAACTGTGCCTGATAGCGCAGTTACTAGAGCCTGAAAATGAGACACTTCACCTTTATCATTTGGGTCGTCATAATCTCCTTTAACTAATTCTATTGCATGTTTAAATCCTTTCAGGTTAATAAAACCCATATATATTGTGAAAAATACCGCTCCAACTATAAGCCACAGTACTACTAATGGAATATCTAATCCAATTGCTGAAAATGGTTTAACAAAAAAGATATTATCTGCCATCCAGCCCACGATTGGTGCAAACGCCTTATCAATTTTTTGACTGAGTGTTAACTCAGCTGATTCTTGCGCTAATGATATCATTGGCAAACTAATGATTGTAACTAGTGTTAAAAGCTTCTTGATCATATTCTACTTATTTCTAATTGATTAAAAAATATAATTATTTAGACTTCTCCTTAATTTGGTTTTCGAGTATCTTAATACCTTCCATAAAGCTAACCGGGTTATAACCCAATATTTTCCTTGACTTATCTATAACGAATCCAGTTTTTGGGGGCCTTTTTGCGGCCTGGTTTAAACTAGCAGATGTAATAGGCTTGATGTAAGATTTATCCAAGTCGTAATAATCAGCCACCATATATACCAAATCCAAAATGCAATGTGTTTCTGGCCCTGATAAGTGAAAAACACCCTCTTCTTCCTTTTCTGCAATAAGAATACAACCTTCTGCTAAGTCTTCTGCCAAAGTAGGGGAACGATATTGGTCATTCACCACATTAATAGTTTGCTTATTTTCTATTGAGTTCTTCGCCCACAGAACAAGATTGGAACGGCTCATATCATCAACAATTCCATAAATAATAATCGTGCGCACAATAGACCATTTAATATCATAATCTTGTAATACTCTTTCTGATGCCAACTTAGATTCTGCATAATAATGCAATGGATTAGGTTCATCTCCTTCTGAATAAGGACCATTCTCCCCATCAAAAACAAAATCAGTAGAAAGGTGTACTAGGTGAGAATTATGCTTTTCGGTAGCTTGAGCTAAATACTTTACTGCATTAACATTGAGTTCCCAACATGCCTCTTTTTCAGATTCACATTGATCTACATTGGTCATCGCAGCAGTGTTTATTACAACATCTGGCTTATGTGCCTCAAATACACTAGCTACCGCAACACAATTCGTAATGTCAAGCGAAACGAACTCATAACCGTTTTTCTCTTTGAGTCTGTTCTCTCCTTTGGCAGTAGCAATTATTTCGAAGTTCCCCCTATCTAATAAATTGTAAATGATTTTCTGACCTAGAAGCCCGTTAGAACCCGTAATTAGAATTTTTTTCATCCTAAACCGGTACGTTAAAGATCTTATTTAAAGCCTTAATTTGATCAGGACTACCGAGTACGAAAAGTTTAATTCCCTCTGTTAATTGCAAATCTGGGCTTGGATTAATTATATAATCACCATCAAGCGATTTAAAGCCAATAATCGAGCAGCCTGTAGTATATCGAGAGTTTAGTTCCTTAATGGTCCTCCCTTTGAAATCGTCTGGAATATTGTCGAACGTAATTTCTTCCAAATTAACATCTGCCTTACCTTGAAGCGATATGTGGTCTAGGAACTCTACAACATTAGGCGTAACAACTAAACTGGCCATATGCTGGCCACCAATCTTGTCGGGCATTATAAAATTGTCCGCACCTGCAATCCTTAACTTTCGGCCTGAATTATCGGCCGATGCGCGACTAATAATTGTCAATTTAGCATTAAGTTCACGAGCTGTTAAAACTACAAAAAGATTATCTGAATCTTTCGGTAGAGTTGTGATTAAGGCCTTCGCCTTATTTAGCCCTGCTCTTAAAAGATTATCTTCTTCCGTTGCATCACCCTCTATATACAACCTTCCATCAGCCTGCAGCTGAGCAATAATAACTGGATTACTCTCAACAATAATATAAGCCGAATTGTGAGCTATTAAAGTCTTAACGGCTTGCTTCCCATTTCTACCATAACCGCATATAATAACATGGTTTGATATTTTATTTACCTCTTGATTCACTTTATAATCTCTAAAATACG
This sequence comes from Flavobacteriales bacterium, assembly GCA_018669945.1. Classification (GTDB taxonomy): domain Bacteria; phylum Bacteroidota; class Bacteroidia; order Flavobacteriales_G; family NORP312; genus NORP312. Next base: position 17,769 of record JABHTA010000265.1, on the reverse strand, counting down.
TTTTATAATCTCCACTTGCCAAATATTTGGTAATTGAAGTTACTGCAAACGCAAATGTACCAAAACTTGTAATAATTAACAGTGAAGTGAACATTCTCCCCGAAGAAGATAATTCTCTTACTTCAGAAAACCCAACAGTTGACACCGTAATGATAGTCATATAAAAAGCTTCAGAGAAGGTATAATTCTCGACAAACATAAAGCCCATTGTGCCAAATACTATAATTAGTAGCAGAATGAAAAAGGCAATGTAAACTTCCTTAAAATATTGAAAATTAAATAACATCGATAGCTAGCAAATATAGGATTTGAATTGACTATTTCTAAATCAATCTCTTAGGATTTTATTTCCTAATGCACAATCTAGACACCTTACCTTATCACAATACTCATTTTTCAACTCTATCATAGCTTGAGAAACAAAGGCCGATTCCACTTTAATTCCATTACTTTCCCAAAGTGCTATAATTGAATTCTTTTCCTCCTTAATTTCGTGAAGAAATTCCACAGCTTTTTCCATTCTTTCTGGTTTATTCTTTCTTTTGCCAAACTGAAACATTAATGGAACTATAGTGTTTATTATCAATACATTAACTGACAATTCACCCAATGTTTTTGAACGAATAAAAGACGGCTTATCAAGCTGAAAATGATTTTCCCAATAACCAGAAAGATGAACATCTAATAATTTTCGGACTTCCATTAATGAACTTGATTCAACACAATTCGAAAACAAATATGATGAACCATGAATTAATTTGGCAAATTGGACCAACCGAATAGTTGGAAAATTAGACGGTCGGAGTCTTGACATTTTCCATAAATGATTCTCAATAGGTTTCAAGTTATATTTCGTCTTTAAAAAACAATATTCCTTTTGCAGACTCATTGGATAATCGTCAACTAAATTCGTTTCTAGATAACCGGCCTGCCCCAGCAACAATGCCTCCAATTGGAAAAGATTGTAGTTATGTTTCTTTAAGTATTTATACGGAAGTGATTTCGCCACAAGCTCGAATGGCAAGGCATTTACTTTGAACCCAAAATTCTTAGCCAACAAACGAAAAAATGTTTCTTCCCAATCGTTTCCAGTTTCTTCAAGAGAGTTGACAATTTCATCTGCTTTTCTCTCTAATCGCTCAACGACTAATCGATCTTGCCAATTCCTAAGAGTAAAACCATCAATTGTTGGCAAAAAATGTTGACAGGGGATTTTTCTTTTTTCACTGACCAATGATTGATACTTTTCGAAGAGGGTTTCGTTAACTAAATTTGCCAATTCTAGTACTTGTATTTTCCGATTTTTAGAGGTGAATACGTCTGTATCGTGATTAAATACTACGTGTAAAATCACATTATCATAGGCTGAGTCGTCTTGATGTTTGTGCTTATTCCAATCAGAAGAATTTATATGAATCTCTATATTTCCCGCCCAAATAGTTTTTCCTATTTTTATTTGCCCGCTAAAGAAATCTGGTCCCGAATTGATATTCTTTTCCCCAGTTTTGATAACCTGTATAGCATCTCCCGCATTTGTTGTTAATTCTATGGGGTTTAACAGTTGAAACTGCCAGATATAATGTAGAAACTCTTCTTTCATTAATCTACAAAGAAAAGAAATGTGCTAGATACTTCAATTGTACCAAACAGGTAAAGTCTATATAATATTTGCCTCCGACAAAATATGCGCCATTTGTTTCTGTAATTCAGTTGCGCTTTCTTTGGCCTTATCGGCAAAGTCTTCTCCATCACTAGCGTAAATTATTCCACGAGAGGAATTTACCAAAAGACCACAATCCATATTTAATCCATACTTGGCAACATCTTCAAGGCTTCCTCCTTGAGAGCCAACACCGGGAACTAAGAGAAAATGTTCTGGAATTAACTTACGAACCTTTCCGATAGATTCACCGCGAGTTGCGCCAACCACATACATCATGTTTTCGGTTGTCCCCCACTCTTGAGATTTCTGCAATACTTTTTCATGTAATTTGTTTTTACCCACATCTAATTGAAGGAATTGAAAATCCAATGCCCCTTCATTAGAGGTTAATGCTAAAAGAATTACCCACTTGTTATCAAATTCTAAGAATGGAGCCACAGAATCATGGCCCATATAGGGAGCCACAGTAATAGAATCGAAATTCATATTATCGAAAAATGCTCTCGCGTACAATTTAGATGTATTTCCTATATCACCACGTTTGGCGTCAGCAATAGTGAAAATTTCGGATGGAATATATTCCATTGTCTTCTCTAGGCTTTTCAAACCTTCAGACCCTAAACTTTCATAAAATGCTAAGTTCGGCTTATAGGCAACTGCGACATCCTTAGTGGCATCGATAATCGCCTTGTTAAACTCAAAAATAGGATCTTCGAATTCAAGTAGATGTTTAGGAATCTTTGTTATATCGGAATCTAAACCTACGCACAAAAATGATTTTTTACTTTTAATCTGATGAATTAATTCTTGTCGAGTCATTGCTTATACCGCTTCACTAAATTTTAATTTCTCAGCATTATCGTGTGCTCGGAGTGGCTGAATAACCTCATCAACATCGCCATCAATAATTCCTGAAAGATTGTACAACGTTAAGTTGATTCTATGGTCTGTTACTCTACCTTGAGAATAATTATAGGTTCTAATTTTTGCTGATCGGTCGCTCGATGAAACCAAGTTTTTACGTTGTTCCGCATCGGCTTCAAGCTTCTTTTGAAGCTCAATTTCATATATTCTTGACCGTAAAACAGAGAGCGCCTTGTCGTAATTCTTCAATTTAGATTTCTGGTCTTGACATTGTGCAACTACCCCTGTTGGAAGATGGGTGATCCTAATTGCAGAATAGGTTGTGTTTACTGACTGACCTCCTGGACCAGATGAACAAAACGAATCTACTTTAAGATCAGAGTCTTTGACTTCGATATCAAATTCCTCAGCTTCAGGAAGTACAATAATTGCCACTGCAGATGTGTGAACACGTCCTTGAGTCTCTGTTTGCGGAACACGCTGAACACGATGTACGCCAGATTCATACTTTAATATCCCGTAAACATCTGCACCGCTAATATTGAATACAATTTCCTTGTATCCACCTGAAGTACCATGGCTTGTATCAACTATCTCAATTTTCCAACCCTTCTTGTCACAATATTTTGAATACATTCTGAAAAGGTCACCAACAAATATACTGGCCTCATCGCCACCAGTACCTGCTCGAATTTCCATTACTGCATTTTTAGCGTCCTCTTCGTCTTTGGGAATAAGAAGAACCTTAATCTTATCTTCTAACGCCTCTTGTTTCTTTGATAATTCGTCAATCTCCATTTTGGCCATTTCCTTGAACTCAGCATCCGTTTCATTGGCGAGCATCTCCTTCGAAGATGTAATATTTTCAATCGTATTCTTGTATTCATCGTAGGTTTGAACGATTACCTCAAGGTCTTTATACTCTTTCGTTAATTTTACATATCGTTTCATGTCAGAAATAATATCTGGATCAACGATAAGTTTACCCACTTCTATGAAATGTTCCTTAACTCCTTCTAATTTATATAACAAATCCATTTCTTAGTAATTAAATTCCCCGAATTCACTTTTTATTGTCAACTTCTTGGAATCACTCGACTCTACTCTGCCAATAATTTGAGCTTCTACGTTATATTTTTTTGAAATATCGATAATCTTTTGAGCTAATTCTTGGGGAACATATAATTCCATTCTATGACCCATATTAAATACCTTGTACATTTCCTTCCAATCGGTACCCGATTCTTTATGAATCAATTTAAATAATGGCGGCACATCGAAAAGCTTGTCCTTTATTACATGAACATTCTCAACAAAGTGAAGTACTTTTGTTTGAGCACCTCCGCTGCAGTGGACCATTCCATGTATATCTGCGCGATGATTATCTAAAATTTCTTTTATTATTGGCGCATAGGTTCTTGTTGGGGACAACACCAATTTACCTGCATTAATTGGCGAATTTTGGATTTTATCAGTCAATTTCTTTGTTCCTGAATAAACCAAATCAGAAGGAACGGATGGATCATAACTTTCTGGATATTTCGATGCCAACATATTGCTAAAAACATCATGGCGAGCTGAGGTTAACCCATTACTTCCCATCCCTCCATTATATTCTGTCTCATAACTCGCCTGACCTGAAGAAGACAAGCCTACTATTACATCTCCTGCTTGGATAGTACTGTTATCTATAACATCGGCACGCTTCATTCTGCACACAACAGTAGAATCAACAATTATCGTTCTTACAATATCGCCAACATCTGCAGTTTCGCCACCTGTAGAATGGATGGTTAAACCCATTTTTCTCATTTCAGTCAGTAGCTCTTCTGTTCCATTAATAATTGTAGAAATTACTTCCCCTGGAATCAAGTTTTTGTTTCTTCCGATAGTCGATGACAACAAAATATTATCAGTAGCACCAACACAGAGTAGATCGTCTGTATTCATAATTAGCGCATCTTGAGCGATACCTTTCCATACAGAAATGTCACCAGTCTCCTTCCAATACATATACGCCAAAGAAGACTTAGTTCCCGCGCCATCGGCATGCATGATAACACAGTATTCGTCATCATTACCTAAGTAATCGGGTACTATCTTGCAAAAGGCTTGCGGAAAAAGGCCTTTATCTACATTTTTGATAGCATTGTGCACATCTGTTTTATCAGCTGATACCCCTCTTAAATCATATCTTGAATCTGTTGTAGCCATTCTTACTGTTGTGACATTAATCTATTGTGACAAACAAAAAAGCATCCCAATTACTCGGAATGCTTTTCAAATAATATCTATTTAGCTACTGCTCTTCCCCTGGCACTTTATCTTCAGGAGCCAACCCCTCAGTGGAGCCTGATTGAGGTAGGTAGTCATCTCTTAAAACACTAAATACGGTTCTTCTGTTCTTTTGATGAGCAGCTTCTTGCTCTTCTTTTGTTTTGAACTTTGCGATATCCTCATCAGAGAAAATCAATTTATTTTCTCCATAACCTACAGCTACCATCCTATCTGCTGCAATGCCTTTTTCAATTAAATAATCTACGCATGACTTAGCTCTGTTTTCGGATAAGATTTGATTTGAATTATCACTACCTCTAGAATCCGTGTGAGCAGATAATTCAATTACAATTGTTGGATTATCTATTAATGTTTGATACAAGAAATTTAATGAATCTTTCGATTCTGGTCTTAATGAATATTTACCTAAATCGTATAATACTTCAGGGAACTTAATTTCAATTTTCTGACCATCAACAATTGTTGGTTGAATATTAAAATCATGAATAAACTCTGTTGATTCTTCCACCCCAACAGTACTTTCTTCTGTTTTCGCACTTAAGTAATCTTTTTTAGTTACCTCCATAGTGTAAGATGTTTCAGGTTGGATATACCTGTCCTTAGTTCCCTCTTTCACATTAAACGAATATTTTCCTGCTTCATCAGTAATTAACTCAACAGAAACACCTTGGTTATCTGTAAGTTTTACAACTGCTCCCTGCACTGGTTCTAGAGAACCAATTTCGTATACTGTACCACTAATTTTATAAATAATAGGGGCAGTGTAAAAACTATAGATGTCATCTCCACCTCTGCCATTCCTTCTATTTGAGGTAAAATAACCTTTTTCTTGCTTTCCTTCGAAAATAATTCCGAAATCATCCGCAGATGAATTTAACGGAAATTTCAGGTTTTGCACATCACCCCATTTATCTTCGCCTTGTGAAGTTGCAACAAACATATCCATGCCGCCCATTCCAAGGTGACCTTCTGAGGCGAAATAAAGCTTGCCATTCTCCGCAATAAAGGGAAACACATCATCCTCAGGGGTATTAACCCCTTCTGCGTTAATAGGTTGAGTCCATGTTTTTGCCTTCTTATCATACTTTATATACCAAATATCATTGTGCCCTTTTCCTCCTGGTATGTTAGATGAAAAAAACATATACTCATCATTACTCGAAATGGTAGGATAACCAAAATTGTAACGATAAGCCGTAGTATCGTCCCATAAATCAAACAATGTAGCCTCACCAAAATTGTTACCCATTTTTTGAGCTTTATATATATGGCAATGATAATCTTTCTTGCCTTTTTTATCAGACTCACACCTCATGAAATACATCATGCTTTTCTTTCTGTCTAATGCAGCAGAACCTTCACTATGCCTAGTATTTACTGTTTCATTTAACGGAACAGGAGTGCTCCACTTTCCTTTTCTGTCCTTTTTTGTATAGAACAAATCTGGATAATGTTCACCACTATTCGGATCTAGACCATCACCCATTCCATCAGGCCGACTAGAAACAAATATTAAAGATCCATTCTTTTTATCCGCAAAGGTCGGCGAATAATCATAATATCTAGAGTTCAACATTACCTCATTGTGAATATCGTGTTTTGTCGGCTTTTCTTTCCATTCTTCTGCCAATTTACAGGATTCTAATCCCGCTTTAGCCTTTGCATCACCTGGCACTACTTTAAGATAGTTTTCAAATTCTACCTCAGCTTTTTCATATTTTTCCTGCAGCTTTAAAACGACACCAAGTTGAAACCATACTATTGGCTCTACTTTTGCATAACCGGCTTTAACAGCTTTTTTATACCAAACCTCAGCTTGTTTTTCATCCATAAACTTATGGTAACACTCGCCAATCTGGAAAAGAATTCTTGCTTTCTCTGAATCTGTTTTTTCTTTGCTATACGCTTTTTTATATTCCTCAATGGCACCGTGATATTTATGATGCTCAAAAGATGCATCGGCAATTTCGGTGAAGTTCTTCTGTGAAAATGCAACGCTTGAAACAAGAAGTGCTAGGATTATTGGAACTATCTTAACTATTTTCATATACTCTTTTTTCCTCTATTTTTTTAATAGCGGCAAATTAACTAAATAATTTGTTCTTTTCAAAGATGTTATAAGAACAAAAAAGCCTCAATGAATTATAACTACAAGGGTTTATTATCTAATATTCCTAAACTTTAACATTATCGAGTGAACAACATTTCTCTATATTTGGGTAATGGCCACATTTCATCATCGATAATTAGCTCTAGTTTATCAACGTTATACCTAATGATATCAAAGAAAGGAACAACTTTATCACAATACGCAATTGCCTCTTTTTTTGCATCATTCATCGCATTTGCTTTTTTTCTTTCAGCTACCATTTTTCCAACATTTTCGCTTATAATTGAAATCCTATCTGAAATTTCTTCGACCATCATAATTTGGGATTTTGCAGATTTTTTAAAGCCACTACCCAAAACATCCTTCAATCCCCTTACATTTTCTAATAACGTATTTTGATACTTGATTGCTGTTGGTATTATCGTGTTCAAAGACATGTCTTCCATCATTCTAGATTCAATTTGAATCTTCAACTTGTAGTTTTCATAAGCAATTTCGGTACGAGCATCTAACTCAATTTTAGTCATTACTCCCATATCTTCATATAGCTTAGTTACTTCTTTGGTTTCGAAAGCAGCTAAAGATTGTGGCGTTGTTTTGATATTCGACAACCCACGGTTTTGAGCCTCTTTAACCCACTCATTACCATATCCATTTCCTTCAAACCGGATATTTTTTGAAGCTACAATAGTCTTTCTTAGCACTTGAAGAATTGCGATATCTTTCTTAACACCCTTCTTAATTACTGCATCAACATTTTTTCGGAATTTAAGTAGCTGACTTGCAATAATTGTATTTAATACTATCATTGTTGCTGAGCAATTTGCTGAAGAACCCGTTGCTCTTAGCTCAAATTTATTACCCGTAAATGCAAATGGTGATGTTCTATTTCTATCCGTGTTATCCAATAAAATGTCTGGAATTTTTCCAATACCTAGTTTTAAAGCAGTTTTTTCGTCAGGTGTCATGTGACCATCTTTTACATTCTTCTCGATATCATTTAACATTTGAGTTAACTGAGAGCCAATAAAACAGGAGATAATAGCTGGAGGAGCTTCGTTCGCCCCCAATCTATGATCATTACCTGCTGATGCAATTGCTGCCCTAACAATATCTGCATTGTCGTGTAATGCCTTTATCGTATTTACTAAGAAAGTTAAGAATTGAAGATTTGTTTTCGGATTGTGACCGGGACTAAGCAAATTAACACCAGTATTTGTGCTCAATGACCAGTTATTATGCTTACCTGAACCATTCATTCCTGCGAATGGTTTTTCATGCAATAAAACTCTGAAGTGGTGCTTTCTTGCTACTTTCTCCATTACATCCATTAAGAGTTGATTATGATCAACCGCAAGATTAGCTTCTTCGAACACAGGTGCACACTCATATTGATTAGGTGCAACCTCATTATGTCTTGTTTTAACAGGAATTCCTAGCTGCCATGCTTCTGTTTCAAACTCTTTGATATATGCAGAAACTCTATCCGGAATTGACCCAAAATAGTGATCGTCTAATTGTTGTCCTTTAGAAGATGAATGACCGAACAAAGTTCTTCCAGTGAGCACTAAATCTGGACGAGCATTGAACAGTGCTGTGTCAACCAAAAAATATTCTTGCTCCCACCCTAAAGTAGCAGTAACCTTGTTTACCTCTTTGTCGAAATACTTACAAATAGGAGTTGCAGCTTGATCAACCGCATGTAATGCCTTTAGCAATGGTGTCTTATAATCTAATGCTTCCCCTGTGTACGCCACAAATATGGTGGGTATGCAAAGTGCATTTCCAATTACAAAAGCAGGAGATGTTGGATCCCATGCTGTATAACCCCTTGCTTCAAAAGTGTCTCTAATGCCGCCATTTGGAAAACTAGAAGCATCTGGTTCCTGCTGAACTAATTGCTCTCCTGCAAATTTCTCCATAGAGCGACCACCTTCAATTGGGTCGAAAAACGCATCGTGCTTTTCTGCTGTACTTCCCGTTAAAGGCTGAAACCAATGCGTATAATGTGTTGCTCCTTTTCCAATTGCCCAGGCTTTCATGGCCATAGCAACTTCATTAGCATATTTACGATCTATTCTACTCCCTTTATTACTGGCTTCTTTCACTTGTTTATAAGCCTCTTTCGATAAATGCTCTCGCATTGCATCTTTATTAAACACATTCGCACCATAATAGTCTGATACTATATTTGATGGAGGAGTTGAATCTACAGGACGCCTATCTAATACTTCTTCTAAAGCTTTGAATCTAAAACTTGCCATTTTACTCTGGTTTAATCTAATTTTATAAAAAACACAGTGCAAAAATAGAAAATGAAGGGGGTATTGCTATAAAAAATAGGTTTTATTTTACCAACACCCCCCTATTTTTTTGTTAAAAACTACAAATAACCTATTTTAACAGGAAATACAAATAAGAAATGTATATAGCAAACAACATAACACCACCAATTCTAGATATCCTTTTTTGTAGTAAAACAAGGGGCAGAATAAATAAAGAAAGGCCTAAAAGCCAAAAAATATCATAATTAAAAACCTCAGCACTTATTTTAATCTCCTTTACCATTCCTGTTATTCCAAGTATCGCTAATATATTAAAGAGATTTGAGCCAATGAGATTACCAAGAGATATATCCGTTTGTTTCCTAAAGGCCGCTAAACAAGATGTTGTTAATTCAGGCACACTCGTGCCAAATGCAATAATAGTTACACTAATAACATGCTCACTTATCCCAATATTAACTACAATTACTTTAGCAGCATCTAATAACCACTTAGCTCCGAAAGCCAAGCCTACACATCCTAATATTACTAAAATAATTGGGTATGGCATCCTAGTAGCTTTTTCTTTCTGCATTATTTTTTCTTCTTCCTTATTCTCTGTCCGCGATTTTTTTATCAGCCAAACAACAAACGTGACTAGAATCATAACAAAAGCTAGTCCCTCATACCAATTCAATTTATTATCAAAGACAATTGCTAGATAAAATAACACTGTCGCTCCCATCATCATTGGCCAATCAATTCTAATTGTATCATCTTTAACTGGCATCGGGAAAATCATTGCAGTTATTGCTAGTACTAAAGCTAGGTTGGAAATATTTGACCCGATAACATTACCTATGGCAATATCTGGAGAGCCGGTTAAGGCGGCTTGTAAACTAACCAATAACTCTGGAGCAGATGTTCCAAAAGAAACTATTGTCATCCCAACAACCAATGGACTCAATTTATAACGGTAAGCTATTGCAACCGCTCCCCTAACAAGAAATTCGCCTCCAATAATAAGGCCTACCAAACCAAGAATGAGAAATAAATATTCCATTAATCTTTTGATGGACCAACATCATCCATCTGCTTTTTCACATCTAGATCCTGTTTTATGTCATTTACGTTACTTTGTATGTCCTTTTGTATTCCATTAGTAGCGTCCTTAAATTGACGAATGCCTTTGCCTAAGCCTTTCGCAAACTCGGGTATCTTTTTTGAACCAAAGAGCAGTAATACTAATAATAGGACTACCATAATTTCTCCACCCCCTGGACCAAATAATAAAACAGTTAATATCATCAAATTATTAATTCATTTAAGGTCCAAATATACCTAAACCCAAACGCTTTTTAATAATTAACCAATCTTTCTTGACAATATGAAGCTAGGCAAATTGAGTTATAATATAATAAAAAAGCCCTCTGAGGGTCTCAAAGGGCTTATAATATTAATTAAGATCGCTTACTTTTTATTTTCTTCCTCTTTTGTAAAATCAACAACTATGGGCGAAGCAACACATAAAGATGAATATGTTCCAACAACGACACCTACCATCAATGCAAACACAAAACCTCTAATTACCTCACCGCCAAAAACAAATATCATTAGTAAAACAAAAAATGTACTTAATGAAGTATTAAAAGTTCTACTTAATGTACTATTCAATGCGCCATTAACCAATTCTCCTAGTGGCTTACGTTTGTATAAACCAATGTGCTCACGAATTCTATCAAACACAACAACCGTATCATTAATGGAATAACCGACAACCGTAAGCAAAGCTGCAATAAATGCCTGATCAATCTCTAGTGAGAATGGTAACACACCATAGAAAATTGAGAATATTGATAATACTATTAATACATCATGCGCCATTGCGACAAGAGCACCAAAGCCATAACTAGCCTTTCTAAAACGTAGCACGATATATAAGAAAATAACCAGAAGAGAAAACAAGACAGACCACATTGCAGACACAAATAAATCATCAGCAATTGTAGGTCCAACTTTTTGTGAACTTTGAATTGTATAATCTTTACTATATTTATCTAGACCAGTCTTTAATGCGGATTCGACTTTGTCTTCAATACCCTCTCCCTCTTCATCAATCAAGTACTTAGTTGTTATCTTAACTTGTTGATTGCTACCAAAAGTTTTTACTTCAGGGTTTGCGCCAAACTCTGCCCCTAAGTTTTTCTTGATTTCAGCGTTGTCAACATCCTGTTCAAACTCAACTAAGTATGTTCTACCACCAGTAAAATCAACTCCTAAATCAAACCCCCTTGTAGCTAAAGAAGCTATACCACCTATTACAACTAATGATGATATTGCATAAAAGATTTTTCTTTTGGTTACAAAAGTAAAATTCACGTTTTTGAAAGCACCTTCTGTGATAGATGTAGAGAAAGAAATTTCTCCTTTTTTATCTAACATATATTCGAAAATCAATCTCGTAATAAAGATTGCTGAGAATAATGATGTTCCAATTCCAATCATTAATGTAGTTGCAAAACCTTGAATCGGACCTGAACCAAATACCCAAAGAATAACTCCTGTTAAAAAGGTAGTAATATTGGCATCAATAATTGAACTATATGCATTATTATATCCATCGACTATTGCCAAGTTTTGTCCTTTACCTTGCGCAATTTCCTCACGAATTCGCTCATAAATAAGAACGTTTGCATCAACCGACATACCAATTGTTAGAACAATACCTGCAATGCCTGGCAAAGTTAGTGTTGCACCAATAGATGCTAACACACCAACAACAAAAAAGATATTAGCTATCAATGCGACATCAGCAGCAAAACCCGCTTTCGCATAATAAAATATCATATATATTAAGATTACCGCTAATGCAATTAAGAAAGACATTAAGCCATTATTTACAGATTTTTGACCCAATGAAGGGCCAACAATTGCTTCTTCAATAATATTTGCTCGAGCATCTAATTTACCAGATTTTAAAACGTTTGCTAAATCTTTAGTTTCTTGAACAGTGAAGTTACCACTTATAGAAGAACGGCCTCCAGCAATTTCCTCTCTGACACTTGGGGCTGAATATACTTTTCCATCCAATATAATAGCTATATAACCGGGGTTGTTTTTAGCAGCCTCGGCAGTCATGTTTTTCCAACCAGTAGCACCGTCAGCATTCATAGTCATAGAAACCTCAGAACGCCCCATTGCATCAGCTTGAGATGTAGCATTATCTATAGCTTCACCACCGAGTGGTGCAGTGCCATCCCTTTTCATAACTTTAACCGAAATTAATCTAGCTGCTTGCGAACCATCATTTAAAGGAAAAGATTTTGCTTCCCAAAAGAATTTCGTTTTTGGAAACAGCATCTTAACCTTTTTCAATTTAAGATAAGTATTAATTTGGGACGTGTCTCGAACTCTTGCAAACCCAATAAATGGTCCTTCCGCAAATTGTGAATTATCACTAGTTAAATTAGCGAATAAAATAGAAGTTAGCGGAAATTTAGCTTTTCTTTCGGCATCAGTTAGTTGTTCATCGACTGCAGCCGCTGCAGTAGAATCGGTGCCTTCGGAATCTCCATCGGCTTTTAATTGTTCTAATATACTTAATTCCGTAGTATCTTTAGATGAAGTAGAGTCAGCAACTGTAGCAGAAGAATCGCTTATAATGACCTCAACAGAGTCTGCTTCTAATTTAGTTTCTTCGCTAGGCTGATTTTTTTTAGTTTGAGTTGCAGCAATAATATCGTTGGCCTCAATGAAAGTATTATATATCCCGTTGTTTTTATTAGCTTCCCAGAACTCTAGTTTTGCTGACATAACTAGCAATTCACGAACTCTCTTTTTATCCTTTACACCAGGTAACTCTACAATTATTCTACCCGTGCCTTCTAAACGTTGTACTTTCGGTTGAACAACACCTAAGTTGTCAATCCTTTTTCTAATTACTTGCTCCGTTTGAGAAATAGCCGCTTCAGCTTCCTCACTAAGTAATTTAATTAAATCTTCTTGTCCCATATTTCTTGGAAACTTCTCTTTGTTCTCACGTGAGTGAAACGCTGTCCACATTTCAATATCTGGATTCACCTCATTCCATGCTTTACTAAATAACGGTACAAACTCCTCTTGGGCGTCTCTTTGCATTTCTTTAGCTCTAGCAATCGCATTTTTAAATTTTTCATCCGTATTATCCTTCGCTAAAGATTTTAGTACTTCTTCAACCGAAACCTCTAGAGTAACACTCATTCCCCCTTGGAGGTCAAGACCCAGATTAATTTGCGTTTTTTTAACGAAATTGTACGTAAACCCTAATAACGGATAAACTTCTTTATCTCCCATGCTGATAAGGTATTCATCGCTATATGTGTCAGCTAATATTGACAAATCTAAACCGCTTATCCCTCCATCCGCTAGCTTAACGGAGTCAGCTTTTTTCTTGCCGAAATCTTGGGCATCAGCCTCCACCCCACGGGCTATAAACGTGAACGATATTGAATAAAGGCACGCCAACGCTAATAAGATTGTAAATACCCAAATTGCACTTTTATTTTGCATAATCTTCTATAATTTTACTTTTTACTCTCAAAAATAAGGCTGCAAATATAGTATAAATAACCACGCTTGCAACCGTAAAAAAGACAGTAAATTATAACTGAATTTCCTTGCATTAATATTAACTAAATCTCAAGAAATTGTCCTTATTTTTGGCCAAGATGCAATATGGAAAATAACCTCCCTAATATTATATTATTTGACGGCGAATGTAATTTATGCAACCGCTTTGTTGACTTTGTTATCCGCTATGATAGATATGACAAATTCAAATTCGATTCATTACAATCACAGAATTCAACTACTCTATTACAAGAAAGCCCAATTGACCCCGACAAACTAGATACAGTCGTTCTCTATAGCCAAAATGTTTTCTATACCAGATCGAATGCTGCTTTGCTCATATTATTTGAACTTGGCTTTCCGTTCTCGCTAACAATCATTTTGTGGATAGTTCCACGATTCTTTAGAGACTGGGGTTACCGGGTGGTAGCGAAAAACAGATCTAATTGGTTTGGCAAGCGAGACACTTGCCGATTACCAACAAAAGCTGAGAGAAGAAAGTTTCTATAAAAAAGAGGCTTCCGTAAACGAAAACCTCTTCTTCAAAATTCAAAATGGCTGATAACTAGCTATACATCCAATAGTCCGTTTGTTTTAGAAACCCCTGAAGCACTTTCAATCATCTTAGCTTTTTCAGCATCAGACAAATCTATTTCAACAATTTTTTCGATACCATTTGCTCCTAAAATACAAGGAACGCCAATACAAATATCATTTAAGCCATACTCTCCATCTAACATTGCTGAACAGGGAAACATCTTTTTAGAATCTAAACCAATAGCTTTAACTAATTCTGATACCGCGGCACCTGGCGCATACCAGGCAGATGTTCCCAATAGACCTGTTAAAGTAGCTCCTCCTACTTTCGTGTCTTCAACAATTTGCTGCATTCTGTCTTCCGATAAAAATTCGGATACTGCAACACTATTCCGAACTGCTTTATCGATTAACGGAACCATGCCAACATCACTATGTCCGCCAATTACCATTCCGTCAACATCTGAAGAAGGGCAATCAAGAGCTTCTGCTATTCTGTATTTGAAACGAGCACTATCAAGAGCACCGCCCATTCCGATAATTCTATTTTTCGGAAGACCAGAAGCCTTATGGGCTAAATAGGTCATTGTATCCATTGGATTACTAACAACTATAATTATTACATCTGGAGAGTGCTTCACTAAATTTTCAGTTACCGTTTTCACGATACCTGCATTAATTCCGATAAGCTCTTCACGAGTCATGCCAGGCTTACGAGGAATACCACTAGTAATTACTGCCACCTCACTTCCTGCTGTTTTTGAGTAATCGTTTGTGCTTCCAACAATCTTGGTATCAAAACCATTTAACGATGCCGTTTGCATTAAATCCATTGCCTTTCCTTCGGCAAAACCTTCTTTAATGTCTAGAATTACAACTTCTGCTGCAAAATCTTTGATTGCAATATACTCTGCACAACTTGCGCCTACTGCTCCTGCGCCTACTACTGTTAGTTTCATTATACTAATTTTTTGATGAAATATTTTATTATTTAATAGCACGCGAAAGTATGCATTTCGAATAAGAATTAAAACAACCCAGCAATAAAGCAACCATTCCTCGATTATATCGTTATAAAAGCACCGAATTAAAAATCCAATATTAGACAACTTAAAATTGTGATTGTAAAGAATCTATTTGACATCTAATCAATCATGTAGTAACTTCGCGAAAAAGAAGATGACTTTGGTTGAAAAAAAATTCATATACCCATTACTATTACTTACATTAATCGTTAGTATAGATGTTTATGGCCAAAATACGACTCCTTCAAATACAGATTTTCGTATAGTAGAGACATATGGTATCGATTATGTTAATCGTATGGAGCTAGAATCTCCGAATAGACTTACTTACTTAACCTATTTTCTTGAGCACTCCTATTTTATTATGGACTACCCAAAAGGAAAACCTTATGAAGATATTAACTCGATACCAGATAAAAATGGAGTAGTTGGCAACCTAATAATTGACATCAACCAGCTTAGCAATTTTAATGTGCTGAATTACAATTTTACGAGAGAGCAAAAAACAAGAACGTTTTACAAAATTGGTAATACGGGAAAAATGATTGTTTTTTATTCTCAAGATGAGTTTTTAAAAAACTATAACGAATTTTTAAGTGAATAAAATTCTTTGCATACCAGCTGTTCTGTCTATTCTGCTTAATGTATACAGTAGTTTTGGACAGACGCTATATCCTATGACGCCAAACGCATCGGTTACAATTACGAGCTGCGAAGGTTTGTTTATGGATGATGGTGGTTCAACTTCAAATTATGCTGCTAATCAAACTTCGATAGTAACCATTTGCTCGTCAAATGCAGGAGCGTCTCCCATGATTACTTTTAATTTAGCTCTTTTCGACATCCACACAAGTGATATATTAAATGTATATGACGGACCCAGTACTGCTTCAATATTGATTGGGGCTTATAATAATGGTGCAACTGTTCAAACCATCCAAGGAAATAATGACTGTCTAACTTTTGAGTTCATTTCAGATGGAACGAACGGTGGCACAGGATGGGAAGCGTTAATTGAATGTTTTGTTCCTTGTCAAGATATTATTTCTGTAATTGGTCTAGCTAATCCTACGATTATCAATCCGGGCAATGAAATTCATTTATGCCAAGGGGATTCGTTACATTTATTAGGGTCCGGCATTTATCCTCAAAACAATACCAATTACACGCAAAGTGATGTTCTAAATACATTTGAGTGGGATATAGATGACGATGGATTGATTGATGTTACAGGTCTAAATATTGACACTGTGTTACCTGACCCACAAGGATACCGAATCAACTTAATAATCACGGACACAAATAATTGTGCAAGTCAAAACTTTCTTGATTTACGTGCTATGGTTTCTACAAATCCGAATTTTTATGGTTTGGCATTCGATGATACCATTTGCTTCTTAGAAACAAACACTATCAGCATTGATTCTGCCGTTTCGAATCCATGGTATGAGCCCTATGGAAATACTGTTGCTGACACAGTTGAACTTCCTGATGGTGCAGGACTTTCATATAGCAGCACCGTATCTTTATCGAACTTTAGTCCTGGACAAACATTAACTAACATTAATGATCTCACCGAAATTTGTCTCAATTTGGAGCATTCTTATATGGGTGATTTACAAATCGAAATAACTTGCCCTACTGGTCAATCGGTTATCTTACTAGAATATCCGAATGGCGGAAATGGTACATTTCTAGGAGAACCTGTAGATAATGATGCTTTTCAAGCACCACCTAACGGACCTTACATTCAAGGTTTGGGTTATGATTACTGTTTTAGCTCTGCCCCAACTTATGGAACAATGGATGCAGAAGCCAGCGTGTTTCCTGCTAATTACACTTATAACTATACAGATAATGCAGGCGTAGCTGTTGTAAATCAAGCATACCTACCATCAGGATCTTATGCTTCGCAGAACCCATTAACTGCATTATTGGGATGCGAATTAAATGGTAATTGGTCAATCAATATTACGGACAATCTCGGTGTTGATAATGGCGCTATATTCTCATGGTACGTAGATTTTAATCCTGCAATATTTCCAAATCAATTATGGGGGTTCGACCCAGGAGTTACATCTTCGAATTGGATAACTGATGCCGATGTTCTTGTAGATTATGGAGATTCAATTTTAGTTTCACCTTCCACAAATGGTGGAGACGTTTCATATACGTATACCTTAACGGATGACTTTGGCTGTTCCTACGATACTACCATCACTTTTTACGTGAAGCCTTCATCAGATCCAAGCTGTAGAATTTGCTTTCCGCCAGAGGTCTATGCCGTTTCAAATCTATGTAGCGGAGACAGTTCAGGTTCCTTAGTAATTATAGCAAACGACTCACTTGATGCTAGTCCAGCTCCATATACAATAACGTGGATGGATATCACATTAAATA